>JBLHWG010000007.1:0-35274 GCA_047629055.1 Halioglobus sp. | reverse complement strand
GATTCCAAGTGCAACGTAGAGTGCTATGTTACCCCAGTGACCAGCCATGAATGTGAATCACTTAACAAGCTGGGCATGCGCTATCCGTTGATGAATTCCCAATTGAAGACATCAGACTCATCTAACCTCTAAATTGAATTTATTAGCCGTATACTCAGCGTCTAAAGCGAACACCACGTACGCAATTCAATTTCTAGGAAGTTTATGCCTGTGTCCAAAAAATCTGTCGTACTCACCGGCCTTACAGGCCTAATTGTTATCTGCTTAAGTTACGTTGCAGGTTTCTATACAGTCCAAAACAAGCTTGCACCCTACAAATTTTACCGCGCTGCAACCAAACTGGCGACAGAGCGGCATTTATCAGGTGACACTGTACGCCCCACAATCTTCATCAACCTTAATATCAGCAAGAATAAAAACCACTCGGTTCCGACGACCCGCAGTGGCTCGGGCGGAGCTCTTGCGTCTGTGCGTGATGAACTGATCGTCATGAACCACGAAGGATCAATTTTTCAGGTGCTCGACGATAGCGTCGCGCGATTGGGCATTGAGGCAGCAGACAGTCATTTTACTGAGTATGAGCAAGCTGCCAAGTCCGATAAATACAAATCCATGTATCACCGGTTTAACTATTTTAGATACAACGACATTTTGGCGTTTGATTCTGAGTCATCCGGTCACCTTGTGATTTCCTACACAGAATGGATGCCTGAAGAAGAGTGCTATGGCAACGCCATTGCCGTTCTGGATTACCCTCTCGGAACAAAATCCATAGCCGACGTATCCGCCACTGCAGATGACTGGGAAGTGGTGTTTCGCAGTCAGCCGTGCCTACCGCTTAAAACTGCATCCGCAGCTATTGAAGGCCACATGGCTGGCGGCCGGATGGACCACTTGGGTGGCAGTACCATCGTGCTCGGAAGTGGTGACTACGCCTGGGACGGACTATACGCACCAGAAATTCTTGCGCAGAAAATCGATAACGACTATGGCAAAGTAATTTCTATCGATGTGATAAGCGGTGAACATGAAATGGTGTCGTACGGTCATCGGAATATGCAAGGAGTCGTGGTTGAGAAAGGCAGCAAGAAAATTTGGGCAGTAGAACACGGTCCCCGCGGTGGTGATGAGCTGAACCTTGTCAAGCAAGGTGTTAACTATGGCTGGCCTTTGGAAACACTCGGCACTCGATACAACAAGTTACCTTGGCCTGATATTGAAGACTACGGTCGGCACTCAAAATTTCAACAACCGGCATATGCCTGGGTGCCCTCTGTCGCGACCTCCAGCTTGACTCAGATAGACAACTTCCATTCAAGTTGGGATGGCGACCTGCTTGTTGGGTCATTCAAAGGAGGCATGGCGTACCGCATTCGGATACAAAATGAGCAGGTAGTGTTCAGTGAACCTGTGCAGCTCATCGAAGGCCGCATACGCGATATTCATCAGCACACAGACGGTCGCATAGTAGTCTGGAGCGATAACGAATCCATCTCGTTTGTTACCGCAGGCGGCACGCTGATCTCTGACACTTTTGTGGATGATTATCTGGAAGTGGCGAACTACAGTGAAGAGCAGGCAGTATTGATTAAAAAAACTGTAGATGCCTGCCTTGAATGCCATGCCCTGGATCCCTTCGACCACACTTCAGCGCCAGGTCTAGGCTCCATGTATAACGCCAATATCGCATCTACGGGATACGCTAACTATTCCGCAGCCCTCAAAGGTAAATCCGGTAAGTGGAGTGACGACAACCTAAAGGCGTATTTGACCGACCCTAATGCTTTCGCCAAAGGCACAATAATGCCTAATCCGCAAATTGAGGATCCGGCAATTATAGAGGCGATCATAGGCTTGTTAAAGCAGTCAAATACAAGTTACTGACCGCAAGGTGATCAACAGTTGGGCGGTTGTTTACAACAACCACCCAACTGTGTTGCCAAGATTATGAGCAACTGTGGGCCATACCAGGCTGCCAGTCTTCTCACGAAGCCATAAGAACACGCCCCCGTAAACCAGCGTCAATATCATGCCCGGAGGTGAAATTGATGGCAGGCCGTTCTTGATCTTGACACCGTGGATGATAGAGAACAGCAAAAGGGCTACAAGACCACCCATTGAGAAACGCACACCGGCAATGGTCACCGCAGTGCCTGGCAACGCTGCACACAACAGCGCCATTAGTACACCTCGGTACATCAGCTCCTCATCCAAGCCGGCAACAAGCGGATAAAGCATAGTCATCGCATCAAAAGCAGGCACTCCACTTTTGCCAATGACTCGATCAACCACAGCTGCAAATACAACAAACAGTACAGTAGCTATTATGGCCAGCCGCGAACTACCTTCGTTCTGACGCCACGTTAGCCCCATGCCCTGAGCGGTGATTCGTCCTCGACTGAGACCGACAAGCAACAATGCCGCAATCACAGCCACACAGCTGCCTATTAATTTGCCGTCAATATTAAGCTTGAGTGAGGCGTCTGAGAAACCGATGCCCGCTAACAATGCCACATCCGTTTTTACCAGAAAGATATAGACCGCAAACACAAGTACGGCAATCACCAACCAGCCCAGACGAATCTCGCTTAGCTTCAGAATATGCGCACAGAATGCGAGCCCTAGCAACAACAAGCTCCAGAGAGCGACAGACAATAACAAATCAAGCATGGTTTTCAGACCGGAATCAGAGGCGAAGCGATCAGCTTACAGTGTGATCAGGCGTTAGGTATGAAAGCATAACCAAAATTCGCAAATCCGAAAAGTACTAAGGTCGCAGTATCGATTCACCCACAAACCTATGACCAAGAAAACGCCTCCGATATTGCATCAGAGGATGCTCAAAATAGCGCCAACTAATCAGCGCAATGAGAATGGTGACAGCCACAAGCATAACGGCCGCGTCGAATGGTATTACCTGCCCTTTAACCTGCATGTGTGAATATCCGAAGTAGTAGAACAACGGTAAATGATAAACGTATAGTCCATAGCTAACTTTGCCCGCATCTATCAACGGTTTGAATTCAAACACGCGTCCGGCCATGTGGGTTTTGTTGAATGCAACGAGGAACAACAGTAAAGATATACCCAAAAACCCGAACGTCTTAATGGATTTCATGTAAGGCCACAAACCTGCCTGACTTAGTTGCTGCATTAACATTACAAACACAACAATCGCGATACCGCGAGTAAACAGGTAGAACACATTCGGATTAGGCACACCGTACACAGCGAGCAACCCACCAACGCACAATGCCAGCATTCGCGTCTCAACACTTCGATGGATAAGTGCTCGTGACAAATCAGTAGCCACTACAACGTCGCGAAATAGAATAATCAACACCGCTAATACACAGAGCGCAATCAGCAACAGTCCAAGTTTCTGGCGACTGCCTGACAAAAACAATACCATCAGGGGCCACACCAGATAATACTGTTCCTCAACTGCTAGCGACCAGAAATGTCGTAAAGGGTGCGGCTCTGGATTGAATGCAAAAAAGTAATTGCCCAGAAAACCTGCGATGTAGCGGTAGTCAAATCCAGGAAGCATCACCAGGCAAATGCCAATGGTTAGAAAAAAGATCGGCAAAATACGAACGGCGCGCTTGATGTAGAAATTGGGCAGGATGTGCGATTCACGTCGTTCTACGGCGTTCAACAAAATGCGCGTTATCAGGTAACCGCTGAGTATGAAAAACACCTCCACACCTATATAGCCAAGGTCTAACTTCTTAAAGACTGACAGCAATAAGTTGAACCAACCTGCGCCCTCAATGGCTGGAAAGTGCTGCACCAGTACAAGCAACACTGCCATACCACGTAGCCCATCCAATCTTGGCATATACGTCATAACGCCTCCTTTACGCTATAGAGCCTGCTGTGTGCCACAACGCCCAACAGCGTTCACATTTGGGACTACCAACTATTTATAAATATCTCTCTGACAAGCAGCATTAGCACGCCTGATTGTTAATACTTATTGCCACTAAGCTGCAACCTTCTCGTTGTAAAAAGTCAGAAGGTTGGCCAACACGACTTCTTCATTGAAATCCTTAACGACTCGATCTCGAGCGCTAATACTCATTTTTTCAAGAAGCGCATCATCTGAAAGCAGATTTTCAATAGAAATTGCCAAGCTATCAGGGGATCTGACCTCTACCAAACTGCCTGTCACTTCGTCTATGACAGCGTCTCTGTTACCAGTCACATCGGTGACGATTGCCGGTACACCACACGCCTGTGCTTCAAGTACGCTGTAAGGAAATCCCTCGTGCCAACTGGGTAACACAAGGGCATCAAGCAAACCGTAGAGCCCGACGACATTGTCCAGCCTACCCAGGTACTGCACTGATTCATCATTTCTGACAAGGGCATCCAGTCGTGAGTACAAGCCATCCGAATTGTGTGAACCCGCCACTAGTAAGGTCCACTTGGATCGGAATTCAGCAGGCAGCAAAGCCCAGGCTGAAATTAATGTATCCACACCTTTATGAGCGACTACCCGGCCAACAAACCCGATATAACGTTTGCCGCTAGATGCATCGCTAATTGTAGAGCGCAGTTGATCGGCTTCAATGGCGGCGCTCTGAGGCGAAAATCGCTGGGTATCAACACCTGAAATAGTGCCTTTTCCAATTACCATCGACTTTGCGGAAGTACAGATACCCAGCTCAATGGCCAGTTCGCGAGTGGAGTTACTGCAAAAAATAATGTCAGTCGCCAGTGTGCAGTTCACTCTCTCCACCGTCATCAATATCCAACGCGAGAGGCCTGTGGACGAGAAACAAGCCATACCATGGTTGTGATAAATCCGTACCGGCACCCGCATGGCCCAAGACGCCAGCATGGATGCCAGACCCGCTTTGCTCATGTGAGCGTGAACTGCTGCAGGGCGAATCCGCCTGATGTGCCGAGCCAGCTTGATGACGGCGCCTACATCTGACAACAGTGAGATTTCCGCTTTTAGCGGAATGGCCAAGTGCGTGATTCCTGTCACCCTGGCAACATCGTGGGCTGGAGCATCATCACTACACACCAGAAAAGGCTCAAACCCAGACTGCGACAGCCCCTCCAAATGCCGCACAAGGAAACTCTTGGCAGACTGGCCACGCGCAGTAACGTAGAAAACACGCGGTTGACTTCTGACTAACACGATAATTGCTCTGATGTAACTGTTGCTTCGTTACAATATTCGCATTTATTGCTGTGAGCAATACAAAAAGTACAAATCTGTTAAGTACTACCGCAATTGACAGTGTCAGTACTTTAGTTCAGGTAAACCCAACACCTTCGTCCAATTCGAAAGCACCACATTTCTAGAAAACCGTTGCACTCTCTGTCTTGCCGCCTGCCCCATACTGTTACGAAGGACTGCAGAATCCATCAACAATGCCATGGCGTTTGCCAGGTCAACGTCTGTACGTTGACTGGCAGTTAACAAGACTCCACTTCGATCATGCTCGATCAGCTCGGGCACACCACTGACATCGTCGTAAGCGATACACGGCAAACCAATTGTTGCAGCTTCCGCCAACACATTTGGGAAACCTTCGTACTTAGAAGGTAAAACAAATAAATGGGCATCAGCCATGCACGCGTACACGTCATCCGTGACACCAGCCAAGAAGATTCGGTCTTCCATTGCGTGGTCATTGATCTGCTGCTGAAGTACATCTCGCAGCGTACCTTCCCCGAAAATCGTTAACGACCAGTCAGGCCTGCGTTTGAGAACAATGGCTGCCGCATCTATCAACAATGGCAGGTTTTTCTGTGGCGCCAATCTCCCGACAGAAAGAGCTTGGAACGAACCGTCTTGCGACTCACCTGAGGATGCCTGTAGCGAATAGTTCGGGATAGGATTGGGAATCACAACTGTTTTATGCAAAATGCCATCAGGCATTTGTCGGCGCACCAATTCAGTTTGTACAACTACCGTATCGGCATACCGATAAAAACATCGGCGCAAAAAACCCCTCACAGCGGCAAATCGGTAGTAGCGCGTATCCTGGCGCTCTGAGACTGTTAGCCGAGCGCCTGTCCCGGCACAGGCTAATATGGTCGGGAAATTGGCAATGTCCTGAAACGCTACAACAACCTCAGGGTTTAGCTGCCTTACCCGTTTTCTAAGACCCTTAAAGCACCGTATCAGCCCGATTAATGGCGCAGATGTGCCTGAAATTCCGTTCAGATAATAAACAGTGACGCCGGCATCTGGCTGATGGTGTGGAGCCTTGACGTCTGATGCAAAGGTTGCAATGGCAACCTCATGCGCCCCGGATTGAGACAGCGTATTAGCTAAATTAACCAATACGCGCTGTGCCCCGCCCTGACCTAAGGTAGGAATAACAAACAGGATTTTCATACAGTACCCACGCGGTCATACGTTCAGTGGGCGGGGAGCACCCCGCCCGCTGTCTGACTGGACAATATGAACCTTGTGAACCGTCAAGGTAAAAACTGCACAGTTCAGTTCAGTTCAGTTCAGTTCAGTTCAGTTCAGTTCAGTTCAGTTCAGTTCAGTTCAGTTCAGTTCAGTTCAGTTCAGTTCAGTTCAGAGGATGTCCAGTTCGTCAATGTAGCGTTTGGTTTTTCCACCTGCTACCACAGTATCTTTCTTGGAATAATCGAACGGCATTGTAAAGTCGGACTCAGTATCAATAGCCTGGCCAGAACGCGCCCTCCTGCTACTGCTGGCCTCGAATCCAAAGTCGTAGGTGTAGCCATCATCTACCTTACTCATATGGTCTAGATCAGCTGGCGAGATTCTCAAACGACTTGTACCCGTCTCGCCTTTCTCATTGTAGCCGTAATAGTCGTAATAACCCTGATAGTAATAATCACCGCCGTAGGATGCCAGCTTATCCACATCCACCTGTGTCATCACTACACCAGCAATATCGGCATCGACCTGTCGCAAGCGATCAAGTCCACGACGCGCTAGCTGTATAGCAGTAGATCCCGACTTGATGCAGTACACAACTGTGTCAGCCACCTTGCTCAGCACTAAAGGATCACTAACTGCTTGTGCAGGCGCGCAGTCAATGATAATTCGATCATAGTGCTCACTGATTTGGCCAAGCAATTGTTTGAATCGTGGTGATGATAAAATTTCCAAAGGATGATCAGGCATTGGCCCACTGCAAATGACATCTAGCGCATCAATCGCTTTGTGCCGTATACACTCTTTAGGATTTCCAGTGCGGGTCAGCAAACTCGACAGACCGGGCACATCTCGACCCAGACCCAGCGCTTTTGCAATCGTAGGTCGACGTAGATCAGCATCGATGAGCAGCACCTTTTCGATCTGAGAGAACGAATAGGCGATGTTCATCGCAGTCGTCGATTTACCTTCACCCGGAACCGAAGAAGTCACGACTACAATTTTGCCAGCCTTGGACTCCGACTCGCGCATCACCAGCGCCGTCCGTATCGTGTTGATAGCCTCAAAGAACGTACCGCGTTTGTCCTCTATATCAATCGGATTCAGTGGAAGACTTTTCTTAGTCTTGAAAAAACCTGACTTCAGTAACGGTATAAGACCAAGCATGTTTAGCCCCAGTTTAGTTTCTACTTCACGCAGGCTTTTGACGGTGTCGTCCATCTGTTCGTAAAGGAACGCCATTAGCATGGAGAGCACGAGTGCGCCCAAAGCAGCCAATACAACAATCAACTGTTTTTTGGGCTTAAAGGGGAATCTTGGATGAACCGCATAGTCTGAAACCCGTGCATTCGCCGACTCCAGCCCGTCTGCCGAATTTGCCTCGGTTACTCGATTGAAAAACTGCTGATAAACCGTTTGCTTGGAGATAACTTCCCGCTCTAGATCCGCTAACTCGAAGTTCTTTGCACTCAAAGCCTGAATATCCTGCTTTCCCTGATTTAGCTTGGCCTGAACAGAAGCGACACGCTGGCGTAACAGCGAGTAGTTTTTTTCCACGCTAGCTATAACACGTTGAATATTAATATCAAGGTTTGCCTGCAGTGATCCTATACGCGACAGTGCGTCGACAATTTTCGGGTGTCGATGACCATAGCGGTTAGAGAGCTCGTCCAGTTCTCGCTGCTGCTGTCCCATTTCGATCTTTATGTCACGAACAATTGGATCTGCCTGCACAGCCACCACAGATTCCAGTAAGCGGGTGTCGCCGTTGTAGGACTGGATATTCCGACGCAAATCTTCGGCGTCAGACAACTGGCTGCGCACAGAAGCTAACTCACTAGTGTAAAGCGACATTTCCTGCTCGTTCAAGCGACTTACACTGCCGTTAACATCGACAAGGCCATTGGCCAGCTGGTATTCGAGCACACGATTTTTCGCCAGATCCAGATTGGATTTCAAATACACCAGCTGCTCGTTAGTCCACTCGGCCAGCTTGTTTGAACTCTCCATCTGCGAATCCAGATAGGCAAAGATGTACTGCTCACCGACCGTATTGGCAACGCGTGCTGCGAATGCCGGATCGGCCGATTCAAAGCTAATCTTAACCAGCTTGGTACGCTTGACCGGTACGACGGTAAGCCTGCGTAAAAAACCTGAAACTGCAGCACTTTCTTTACTTGTCATATTCGGCGCTCCAGGCGTACCGGAAGTAGAAGGCAGTGCCGTTAATATGCCACCAGTCGAACCTTGATTGACTGAGTCGTTCACAATGACTAAGGGCGATGTGTCCACGGATTGTGTGCTACCAGAAAGGGTGGAAACAACGTCGTTAAACGTTGACTGCACTTTACTGAGTAAGCCAGACGCACCTGTTTCACTGATCGGAGAATTAACCAGCCCTACATTGACGGCATCCGTTGTCGCATCCACAGCCGTGTTGGCGATCGTATCGCCAAACTCTGGATGGTTAGTCAAATCCAAATGCCGAACCACTCGTAACCCTAGCTCTCGAGATTTTATAAGTTGGATCTGAGTCTCGTAATAGTCTGCATTCTCGTTATCAAGACTTACCCAGCCTTCGAATGACACTGCGCCCTTCTGTTGAGACTCGATCAAGAGCGTAGAGGTGGCTCTATAGATGGGCGTTGCTGTCATGGCATAGTAGGCGCCAAGAACTGTTATCACCGCCGTGAATAGTAAAATGGGCCACTTGTGCTTACGCACGATACGCAGGTATTCCTGCAGGTCGAATTCTTGTTCCGGTGCTGAACGCTCCTCGAAAAAGTCGTCGTCCTGATCAGCAGTTGTAGAGTTTACGTTAGCCATTAGAAAAAGCCTTCTTCAATTTGAATAATGTCACCAGGGGCGATAAGTTCGGATCTACTAATTTTTTGCCGAGCTGCACCTTCACTATCGGCACGCTGCACATACATGCGTCGCCGTGAAGCTCTGTCGGATAAACCACCTGCTAGTGCAATCGCACTGTCCAGGGTCAGGCCAGGCTGGAAGGCGTAGCCTCCAGGTCGCCTTACCTCGCCGTTGATGAAGAACGGTCGATACTCACTGATCGTAATATTGACTGACGGACTAACCAGATACCCATCTTTCAGCAGCAGAGTGATTTCACGCTCCAGCTCAACAGTTGTTTTACCATCAACCTTAATGTTTCCCAGGTAGGAGTAATTGATGAACCCACTATCGCCGATGACCGTTGTCATTGTGAGATCCGACTCATCAAAGACCTGTATGGCTATTTTATCGCCCCTGCCCAAGCGATATGTGTCAAGGTCTTGCGCAATCGCAGACGATGACAGCGTAATCGCCAAAATCGCCATAAAAACGCTGCCCAAATACCTTCGTTTTCTTTTCATAATCTTGCCATAACGTTTGATAGATGCTGATTAAACTCTGTAAGCCTGCATGTTACCTACCCATAGAGGGGATTTGCGGAACTGCGTCTCCTGCAGGTAGATAATTATTTGTGCTAGTTCCCAAGATGCGTATGCGCGAAAGTCGCCCAGAAAAACACAATTAACTACAAAGTTGCTGTAACGCTGAACAGCACGGTTACCTGATCGTAATCCAATGACAATTCATCACACTTCGACTTACGGCTGCGGTTAACGACACCCAGCCCCATGCTCAACCAGCGGCGTACCTTCAAATTGCCTTTAAGACTGGCTGAGGTCGTGCTCTCGTTGTTTGCCGGGCATTCAACATCAAAAGATTCATAATCCAAGCCTGCTACGTGAGATACGCGGGTGGACCACTGATGCCGCCAGTCAATCTGCACTTCATTTTTTACGGTCAAATCATCCACTTCGGTGCCGTCGGCAGTTGTTGAGCTACCGTCGTCCTCGAAGGATTGCTTAAGTGTCAGTTCAAAACGCGAATACGGCAGCGGGAGGTACCATAGAGAACCTGTATAGCTGAGCGTAGATTTGTCTTCTCTATCTCCACTATCAAATGACGCTTGAGTGGAACCCACGATCAGAGATCCGCCAGATTTTTCCTCCTCATTCCAGTTTAAACCAAGGAATCCAGTCGTCTCCTGCCTATCTCTCCTGTTGTCATCAAAGTCGATATCGGAGACGCTTACTCCAAAAAACGCCCGAGTGCTACCCGCCACGCGAAACGATAATGCGACAGAAGGCATGATTGTCCGCTGGTCCCTGCCACTGGTAAGCTGACTATTGTTTGAGTACCCAAGTGCCCTGAACCGAAGTGCGCTGTTAATATTGCCGCGGGCACCGCTCACGCCAAAAGTGTGTCGTACCTCCAAAGAGGTCCTATCAATGATCGTGGTGTCGAACGCCTCAGGGTTGAATCGTGTAAACCCATCACCCAAATCCTCGTGAGTCCGGCTTATTGACGCTGTCAAGCTGCCGCGTGAGCGACGCGAAAATTCGGCTGATGCAGCCCCTAGCAAACGATGATCGGCATAGTCGGTGCTGTCTTCTGATGAAGACTTATACTCACCACTGTAGCTTACCGACAGATCAACAGTTCGCTGGTCGGCTTTCAAAGTAGCATAAGGCGACAATAACCAACCGCTCGCTTTGATCTTGTCCACGTTTCGACGCAAGGCGTTGTCATCTGTGAAGTACGACGCAGTAACACCAGTATACAGTTCTGACTCGCCAATTCTAATGGGGACGGCATCCTCAGAAATCGCCTTACCCGCTGCGCTCGCTAATATAAAGAATAGTCCACACTTAGCCATTCTTACCAGGCATGTGTTTCGACGCACCACGTAACATTCACGATCCAAAAGGTAGTTCTCCCGATTCACCAAAAGGGTTCAAGATGACACAGGGCTAGGAAGGACACCGGAGCGCCACCTTGCCACCAACGACACGTCGGTAGCAGGAATCGTACAGCGTATAGGTAAGTCTGTGTGGCCAAAAAAAGCCAGATCCAGTAGTTTTGCCCGCAATGCAACGCGATCTTGATTATCTGCCATGGATTTAAGTTGATCCAGACAAAGTTGCAACTCTGCCCAAGGCATCCAGGCCTCATCAGCCGTGAACACCTTAGTTACCTCTGTTTGCCGAAAATCATTTCCAATGAACAGTTCTTCAAACATTTTTTCTCCGGGTCGCAAACCCTCCACAACAATATCAATGTCGCTTGCCTTTCCGGTTTCCCGCGTCAATCGTTTGCCAGCCAGCCTAACCATAGTGGTCGCTAAGTCTTCGATTCTTATTGGTTTACCCATATCAAGTACAAAAACATCACCGCCTTTTGCAATCGCACTAGCCTGCATCACTAACTGTGCGGCTTCAGGGATCGTCATAAAGTAGCGGGTAACCTTCATGTCGGTAAGTGTAATGGGCCCACCTTCTTCAATCTGCTTCTTGAACTTCGGTACGACAGAGCCTGATGAGCCCAGAACATTACCAAAGCGCACCATGGATATGGTTGTTTTGTGACTTTCCAGTGCCCGGGACTGCAACAGCATTTCTGCTACGCGTTTGGTGGCTCCCATTGAATTGGTCGGTCGAACGGCCTTATCAGTGGATATAAGAACAAAATTCTCAACCTCGCAGTCAATTGCTGCTTCCAGCACATTGCGAGTGCCAAATACATTGACTCTAACCCCTTGCTCTGGTTGTTCCTCCACGATGGGCACGTGCTTGTAGGCCGCCGCGTGGTAAATAGTGGAAACCTTATTGCTCTGTATGATTTCCATAATGCCCGCGTGGTCATTAACGGAGCATAGTCGAGAAATAAATCTACTACCAGCCAGGGATCTGGCTTGCTGCATAGCCTGCAATTCTTCTGTTATCTGGTAAAGATTGGCTTCTGAGTGGTCGACAACGATCAACCTTGAGGGCCCCTGGGCGAGTATTTGCCGACACAATTCTGATCCAATTGAGCCCCCACCGCCTGTTACCATCACAGCTTTGCCTTTTACACAATGCCCGAGCAGGCTCCTGTCAGGTGGAACCTCGGTGCGCCCGAGAATATCGTTAATGGAAATATCCCGCACCTGCGTAAGCGGCACTTTGCCGCCCACTAACTCTGCATAGGTCGGTATTGTCTGCACCGGCAGCCCGGATCTCTTGAACATAGCAAGCTTTTGCTTGTAAGCAGACGCATTCAGCGAAGGAATCGCGAGAACAACGCGTTCAACACCACGACTAATCAACTCTCGCTCAAACAGTGGCACCCCCGTCCAAATGACGGGAATGCCTGCCAAGGTTGATCCCATTAGAGATTTGTTGTCATCTAAAAAAACAACCGGCCGATAATCCAGACTTTGCTGGAACGACGATGCGAGTTGCCGTCCAGCCTCTCCCGCGCCGTAAATAGCGACAGGCTCTCCGTGCTCCCCCGAATCAAACAAACCTTGCCAGACAAAACGTGCGCAGCAGGTCATGATGACAAGCAACATTCCAAAAATGATGAACAGTGAACGAGGAGTTTTTGTATCGGGTGGAAACAGGTGTACCAGCATCACGAGTGTAATAGACGATACGACGCAGGCCATCGCAAGCCGCCTGAACAGTAAGCGATTACTGGAACGGACAACCCACCTGTAAATACCGAGGGCCATAAAAACAAGAACCACCAAAGCAGGAAGAGCCAGGAACAGATGCCATGTGGCTCGAAAATTACTGAACGGCTCGCCGAACCGCAGCGAGTATGCTGCCCAAAGGGAGAGTGTCGCAAACGTTGCGTCTGCACCTATCGAAACGGCTTGCTTGCGACTGCGCCGTGTTTCCGACAGGTTCGTAAGCACGGCCTTGAGCAGCGTAGACCGTTTGTGCAAAGTTTCGTGTTGCTCGCCTACCATAACCCAGCCCCAGCCGATGTTGAGTTTGCCAGTATCGCTGTGAATATTTCCAATACACAGGATGCGCTGCTTTGCAGATTGATATCAAACATTTGCATGATGTTGAGAGTGTGCACCAGACGCCAATGACAGGCAACAACGCAGCACCGAAAACGGTATTGTTACCGCATAAAATTTGTCTATTGAGACCTCCAGCACAGCTGCTGCAGTCGCCCAATTGCCTCCAGGCGTTGGCCGAGTGCCTGGCGAATGCCAAGGAATTGTTCCATCAAGAACAAAGAACAGGCTTTTGTAACGTTGGCAGCTACCAAACACACACGACACCGCTGTATAAATTAATTTACACATGGCAACGTAAATATTAAATTTGCTGTTCCCTAACATATTTTCGCAGGATCCCTCCTATCGATTGAACTGCGAACTGAAACACACCCAAAACCCACTAACCAGCATAGCGAGCAGCAACTTCGCAACTGACTTAACATCCATCGCATAGATTTGACCAAAAAAATAGCGCAATCCTTCCAACTTGCAATGAAGAGTAACGCAATAACCGCGGTCGTGGGCTTGAAATTTTTTGGATTATGATAATGTATGAGATATAACAAAGACCAAAATCCCTTCAGCTGGGTGCCCACTAGCGATCGTATCCAAGTCCATGGTTACAGGGAGTTATTCTATCAATGACCTATAACCAGTGTGCTGTGAGCATTATTGGCGGTCAACCTTGAAGCGCTATCCATTTGGTCAGGATTCACACTTATCTCGATTGCAACACGACGTTTTGAGGTGCGGTTAACGCTAAATTTGTGAGTCCAGGACCAACAGATTACCGGAAAGTGGGTTGTTTACCAAATGGAGCCAGTTCAGGCTGAAATACTCTTCACTTCTCATGAGTTTCTGCCCTACAGGCACTTCAGTCGATTATGTTCATTTTTCGAACATTTTTTTCGACGCTTTAGAATATGGTGAGTAACGACGATGGCGGTAATTGTCCCAGCCATATCTATTGCTACATCTGATAAGGCGGCAGAACGAGTCAATTGGTGTATCTGCAATGACTCGGTGAATGCCGCAAGGCACAACGAAATCATAAGTATTTGCGACGTGCGTATGTTTAGCTGGCGTTTATAAAAAACCAGAGAAGTAGTAAATAATAGAAATGCCAGATAATGCCCTATTTTTCGCAGAGGATCCGACTCAGGTAGTAACCCTTGGGGAAGCCCAAATCGTAGTAGTCGCTCGAGAGAAGACATCAGTTCGCTAAAGCCCGATGAATTGACACTTGTTAGATAAATCGTGCCAAGCAGAATAAAAAATACTGTGCAAAACTGATTTAGAGAGAGCCGACGTAACGTCATTCCACCCAGACACAAAAATAATAAAATAGTGCAAACCATCAGAATATACTTGGCGATAACGTACCTGTCTGATACACCTACTGCTTGAATCGTCAAATCATCAAGTCGCCAGCTACCCTGACTTCTGATTCGCCATGAGATCGTAACTACGTCCATATTTCTGTCATACGCCATCAACTTTGAGATGCGATACTCCCTCGCCAAGCCATTTTGCCTTTCTCTAGTTTGCTGGAGAACCTTACCTGCGGCATCAAGAAATCTAACTTCCAGCCTTGGTTGGCGATTCTGCTCGTAGATATAGCCAAAAGCTGATTCACGAGTTACCGTGCCGTTAATTCGAAGGTATTGCGCTTTATGTAAAACGTTTTCGGGAAGACGGATGGGAACTTGAGTATTAGCTCTGATATGACCACGTTTTGAGAGCGATACTGATAATCCAGATTCGTTAAGCGTCACATTCTCTTGCTGACCTTTGATGGTCCAATTTTCATTTGCAACGTGCCTTGAGGACCAGATCAATCCTTCATCAATCGATTCTGACCTGAATTCAGGCGATCCACTAGAAGCGGTAGCAGTGATTAATATAGCGAACGCAGCAATCAACAGCCACCAACTATAATTGGAAATAGACATTATTCTTGACACAAACTCATTGAATCCAAGCTCAGTAACATTTAAATGCCCTATCTCGAGTTACCGCAACTGCGGTGGGTCGTCAAAGGACCTGGAACGATCCTTTAGTGTCAGAAGGAATATGGCCTGATTGCAACAAGATTACCCCAGTAAACATATCCAGATGGCATCAAAAAGTTCGGACAATTGATTTCTGAACGTACTACTCAGTTTATGACAATACATTATGGCAAAGCCGTGGTATCGAAACGTAAATACATTCGAGCTCAGATTAAGCGATGTGCCATGCTATTTCAGTCACGAAAGTCAGGACAGCGAGATCACCGCTTGTTTCTGCAGGTGCCAAGTAATGATAAATTAATTTGGCAACATTACGTCCATGTATTGATCGGCTACGGTGTCCGCCTCGTACGGGAGCCATGCAGTGTCTAGCGTTGAGGGGCGTTTAGTGCTGAGTGCTGCGAGCATGGCGACGCCCAACTGATTTACGTCACCCATGGGCACGAGTGCTCCCAATTCACCGTCGCGTAAAATTTCTCTGGGTCCGCTGGGACAATCTGTCGAGACCAAACTGGTGCCACAATATAGAGCTTCAATGAGTACAGTTGGCAATCCTTCAAATAGAGAACTCATCACGAACACTCTTGATTTGGTCATGTAGGCATAAGGGTTATCTACGAAACCTGCAAGCTCGACCCTTGATTGCAAGCCGTAGTTATTAATCTTTGATTGCAAAGATTCTCGGGAATCACCCTCTCCAAGAATAAGCAAGTTGGCAGGTGTCTCGTCCTTTATCAAATTAAAAGCATCGACTAACATCGCAAAATTTTTCTGTTTGCTTAGCCGCCCGGCGGCTAGCACAACAGGCACACTGGGGTCAGAAAACCAGCGATGTTGCGGATCTTCTAAAGACTTTACCTTTACATCGGGAGTGATGACCGGATTGAAAATAACATCTACCTGATCACGTGAAATTCCCAGGGAATCTGCGAAATCATTTGACACACCCGTTGATACTCCTACTATTCGATCCGCCCACCTGTATGTAATTTTAACAATCGGGCGAATAAATCTTGCTCTAAAGTTGGTGGGATTTTTTACGCTTACCGACAGGTTTATATGCAGAGTTACGATAATGCGGGAAGAGAATCCACGGCACAATTTGTTGGCAATCAGCGCGATGATATTGGCATGATGCAGGGCAGATACAACAGCTGCAGGCTTGTATTCAGAGAGATATCTTGCTAAAGCAAAAACTGAATTTCTAGTGTTTTTAGATTCCAAGTCTATGATTTTTACATTGGATTCCACGAGGCGGAGAAATGGTCCTACAGCTTTTGCCAAAACCAGATGCACATTTACATCGTGCCGTTTTGCTATGTTATTAACCAGATTAAGAGTTACACGCTCAGCACCACCGTCACTCATTGACGGTATGAAAAATGCCAGTGTAGGTTTCGCATGCATATTTAGTAGTATCGAATCTAAGGAATTTGTGATCCTGAGGTTCTTCAGGTTACGTGTGTTTCTCATCTAGACAGTGCTAAAGACACCAGTTGATCGATGAGGCATACATCAAATCACTGTTGATTCACAAACCATCAGAATTACATCAGTATAAACCACCTCTGAGATCAGGAAGTATGAACCAAGCCCTTCTTCTGATAGATGGTTACAGTCAAGCCCTAATCGTTGCAACTAATGCGACAGACTCAACAGCGTTCAAGGGCTCAGTGGGTAACTGCATTCAGGAGGCTTTGGCTGCCCTAAAGTTCGCCCGTGAAGCGGATGCTGCTAGCAGCAGTGAGAAGGTTCTTCACCAGGGAAAAAGCACGAAAAAATAGCGGTTGCCTCCACACCCTCGGTAGTCATAGCCCCGCCACCGAAAGTTGTTATTCCGACCCCGCAACCGCCAACAATTGATGAGCCAATCGTTTCTGCACCCTCGGTAGTTTCACCACCTTCACCACCGATTGTTTCTACCACGCCGCCTGCCCTTGCGTCGGCTATGCCAGAAGAGCCTGCATTCGTCAGTAAACTGGAAGACTTTTATGTGAAACTACGGTGTAACAGTTGCTCCGTCAAAGAGGCGCAACTCAGCTGGGTATCGGAAACTACGGGATTGGACAAGATCGAGATGTACTAGGGTAATGGCAATACTCGATTGCGAGTTGCCACGCTTCAGGCAGACGATCACTCAGCATTGCGAACCATCGACATAAGCCTCGATCTGATGGCAAGAACAGGCAGTTGTTTTGAATTGCTACATACCCTGGATGATGCGTCTACAACAGTATCGCCACAAAGCTGTTTTACCCTGTCTTGATGTTGAGGTGCCTTGGTTGCAGGCAGCAGTGTGCCTGACCAGTCGAATTTTGGTTACGAGTTCTCAACTCGAAATTAGATCTAGCCAAAAGGATACTTGTTACAATCCTGTGGCTCGCTTGACATCCCCTGTAACATTTCAGTATCGATATCAGTACCGTGTGGACGAGCTCATCTTGATAGTGCTTTTTCCTGTGTATAATTTACAGAAATAGTTCAACACACACACGAATGTCAGGCGTCGGAGGACGTCTAGTTATGGGGTTCAGAATGGAAGCAGGCGAAAGCCCAACACTGAATTTTTCGGAATCAAAGCGTAAAGTGAGCAAAATTGACCTGATGAGATCAGTGAACAGTGACCACGAATACGGACTTTATCCGTGAGTGGGAAAGTGTTGTACGTCGCTGGCTATGGCCGAAGTGGGTCGACGCTGATGTGCGCTGTGTTGGGCGGTAATCACCAAACTTTCGCTATTGGGGAATTCAAGGGCATCTTCGCTCAGTACGTTACCGAGCGACCGTGCTCTTGCGGCAAGTTGCTGAGTGATTGCTTGTTCTGGCGTGAAGTTGTTGAGGATTTTAAAACCGCCCACCCGGATTTGACGCTTGAGGACGCAGCGTTGATAACCACGCGTATGGAAAGCTATAGCAACTGGCTGTCACTTCGTCATCGAGGCTCAGCGTTGGAGCAAGGTTACCAGGCAATCTGGAAGACCATGATTGACAGTGTATGTCGTCGATCCGGATGTACCGTTATTGTGGATGCGTCGAAGAGTTCGAGTATCGCCTGTAACCGCGTAGCCGTTTTGTCACGAATAGCAGATGTGAGGCATATACATCTTGTTAGAGACCCCCGGGCGGTTATGTCGTCAACGCTAGTGTCGCAACAGCGGCGCCTCGACCGACACGGAATCAAACCGACACCGCTACGCGGCCTTAGAACCCTGTTGTCCTGGATGGCCACCAATAGTTATATTCACCTCATGCATGCTATGGGGCTGCAAAAGGTGCAGACTCGCGTCTCCTACGAGATGTTTACCGACACACCGCAGCAGTGTATGAATCATCTCGCAAACACGTTGGATATGGATGTTTCGCGGCTGCAGGAGAAAATAGACAAAGATACGCCGTTTGAGGCTGGTCATATATTCTCTGGTGATTTGCAACGTATGAAAGGTGATTACCAGATTAGATCACAAGTACCTAAGTGGCCACAGCAACTCACCAGCGCACAGAAAATCATGTCGACAGTGACTTTTCCACTTGCCCGGTATTATGGTTTTTTTAAAGGCAAATCGCATGGTCGTGATTAGCATGGCTCATTTTTTGCGCAGCTGGCCCAGTTCGAAACATTTAGACCAAATTGACGAGACTGCATGTTCTGACGCTTTGTTGTGGTCAGGTTACGGCACAAGGGCACTGACAAGGTACAGAGCACCTCGACGGCCCAATGGTGCTGCTTAGCGATCTTATGTGAACTCCCGCCGTGTCAACAACAAAATTGCATGATTTGAAGAAATAGGTGAGTATTATAGACACGGCTAGGTCAGGGCTTGTCCTGGAGTTGAATAAGGATAAGAGAATTGGAAATCAGGCTGTTTAAATGGCATTGGGTGCAAATTGATATCTCATCAGTACAAAACAATTTTCGTGCATATTCCGAAGTCTGCAGGCACAAGCGTCGGTACCAAGCTGAAAATTTATTCTGAAGACGGAAAATGGGGAATGCAAGACCACCGTTCCATCCGTCACCTTACACCACTTCAACACCTGCCAATGAAGCAGTATCTCGGCAAAGTGAACTACGAAATTATCTACAGGCACCTGCGAGATCGAATTCTGTTCAAAAGAGAATATCCAACCCGCACTCAGCTAGAGACCTACTACAAGTTCACGTTCGTCAGAAATAGCTGGGCTAGAGTGTTCTCTTGGTATATCAATGTGATGGATGATGACAAGCAAATGAAACGTTACCGCATTCCGGAAAACGCCAGCTTTCATTGGTTTGTAGAAAACAGACTGAACACCTTGAAAGACCAGCTTTACTACATCACAGACGTTAATGGTACCATTGGGGTAGACTTCATCGGCCGATATGAGAATCTTGCTGACGACTTTTCCTCCGTCTGCAAGAGGCTTAATATTTCCGATCCGTTGTTGCCCAGAAAAAATAGCGAGGGTGCACCAGCTTACATCAGCTACTACAACGACCACTTGATTAGCTTGGTTACACAGCGTTATAAGAAGGACATTGAATTCTTCAATTTCGAGTTTGGGCAAATCTAGTACACAGCCACAGAGCTCTCCCCCCCTCCAGCCTCATCAATATGTGACACTGCAATTAACGATTACCAGCAGCCACGTCTTTGGTTACAGGTAAACGCGCGTGCCGTAGTAAGTTAAGATTAATTGCCAAAAATTACATGAATCTAAAAGCTGGAACCACGCCGAGTACTGAGCAAAAAGGCAAATACAAACTCCTGACATATGCCTATGTAGCAGCGCTGCATGGTCTGCTACTGTTCATCTTGATGCATTCGAACTTCATTGCAAAAGTATTGTCACACAATCCTTTCAAGAACCCTGACATTACCAGTCACTACCGGACAATGCTGTCTTATCAAAAATTAATCGACAGCGCCGTTCTACCTGGTTCAAATCTATTTTTTGGTGACAGCCTTACCCAGGGATTGGCCGTATCAGTTTTAAACGGACGCAACGTGAATTTCGGCATTGGACAGGATACCACTGTGGGTTTGTTGAAAAGACTGCCGGACTACTCATCGCTGCGACATGCCAGGGCTGTCGTGATAGCAATTGGCGTAAATGATCTGTGGATAAGAGACGTAAAAAAGACGGTTGAAAACTACGCGAAAATCTTGAACGAAATTCCAGACGCAATGCCGGTTATCGTTAATTCTGTGTTTCCAGTGGACCCTTCATCGCTCAAGTCATCGTTAAACCATCACCTCGTCCATGAACTAAACCAGAAGCTGATAATTTTGTCGCGATCAAGAGAAAACACGACTTTCATCGATATGACATCAGATTTTTCGGATAAAAATGGAGCATTAAAACCTCAGTTCCATGTCGGGGACGGGCTGCATATCAATACGGCAGGCTATCAAGTCTGGATAGAGAAACTAGAAAAAGCACTTTCACAGGTAGCTGTTCACCCAGCTTCCCCCTGATCAGTAGAAGCTTACTGAGTCATTTGTAAGCAGTAGAGCTTATATATAAGTTAACAACAGACAACCACTGTGCCAGTATTACATCCGGGTCGAGTAATTCTCTTACCTCTAAAGCACGTTCTGACAGTTCTGCAGCCAGTGAGCTATCACTCATAACAAGGCGCATTTTTCTTTCCAGTTCATCGGTACTGTCAGGCTCAACCAACATTCCGTTTACACCGTCCTGAATGACGTCGGCAGGCCCTGAAGGGCAGTCATAAGACACTGCTGGCACACCACTTGCCATTGCCTCAATAAGCGCGTTAGGGTATCCCTCATAACGAGATGTCATGACAAATATATCTGCCTCACGGTACCAGTCACTCATGTTGCCAACTCGACCTACCAAGCTAATTTTTTCAGTCATCCGTGCGTCAGAAATTTGCGTAGCAAGACTCTCACGATCTGGCCCGTCGCCTAGAATCGCAAGCCACCAATCGGGGAATTCTCGAGTTAGTGCCGAAAAAACAGCTATTAGATGGGTAAATTGCTTTTGTGGGCATAAGCGTCCTACGGCAACTATCATAGGGCCACGGTGACTTGGAACCTCAATGAATGGACTTCCATCGGGCACTGGATACTCAACCGGATTAGATATTACTTTTATAGTGGATGCTTTGGTATTGTGCCGTAGCCACTGCTCTACACGAGGAGTTTGCGCAACTACCCCATGGCATACAGAGTAAGCTATTCTTCTCAAAATACGCCATGGCATACTCACCACGTCATACTTAGGATCGTTTCTTTCGCTGACTACACAAGGTATACCACTACCTATCATCGCAAATGATCCAATAACATTTCCCCTCACCAACATTGTGTACAGTACTTGAGGAGAAAATTCTTTAACTAACCTTCGAAGAACAAACAATCTTCGTATGTTAAACAGTAACCCGGTTCCCGTATTCTCCAGCGCTGGATCCATAGATACATTGACTACGCGAACATCCTTTGCAAGCCTGTAACTGTTGCAGTTGATAGCCTTCATGACAAAGACGGTAACCTCAATGTCGCGCTCAGAAAGCTTGTTGGCGAGTATCGAGGTAACACGCTCTGCTCCGCCATGCTCTAGCGAGTAGATGTGAAATGCAACGCGCCTGGCCACTACTGGTTGACTTGATTTCACGCTATCTCCCGCTTGTGCTATCCATTTTCTGTGTGGCTATCATCGTAACCAGTGAGAAAGATCACGGTCACACATCTTGCCGAGTTTAATGATGTCTTCTCGGTAGTAACTAATTATTTCGGCCCGAATTAGCGGATCTATGGGTGAGCGGCTTTGTACACGATTATTGAACGTACGAAGCCATTTACGCATACCCAGTTTCTCAACTCCCAGCAGCTTCTTCACCTGCCTGGACATCTCCATGGCGAATGGTGGGGGTTTTGTGAGAAATCTACCGACCGTTCGATTAACGACAACTTGACTCTCATTGACCTTGCGCGTGTTGACATCAACGGACTCTAGCCCGAGAAAAAGCAGTACCTCATCAAAACTCTCTCGTGTTCGCTGCTTGAAATCATCATAAAATATGATGTGAACCTGGTTTTTGGGAAAATACCGGAATAACCGTTCTAACTGCTTTGAGAACAAAGCTATCCGGTGATAATCAAGCTTTGAATGCTCATCACACAATGGCGACCATGAGGATCGGTGATTTCCACCAATGGCAGTTTTCCATGCCTCATTGAAATCAATAATATCTTCACTAAAGTTGCCAACGGCTTGGTTGTGCATGGAGTACACCATTTCATCAGGACGACGAAGCATGACGATGATCTTGGATTCCGGATTAAACTGGCTGATGTTCTGAAGCGCAGTTTGGCTGTACAAGTACCATACCGAGCCTTCGGCAATGGTTTTTTGATTGCCAGCCACGTCCAGAAACAATCGAGCGTAGCGCTCGGTTTCCGCAAAGACACGAGCTTTACGCGGCATTTCCTTGCCAACAAAATAATGAGGCTCCTTCGGGCTACTCATAAAAACGTCTGGGTGCTGGTCCAGATAATGACACAAAGCAGTGGTTCCGCACTTAGGTGCGCCCACAACAAACGTGTTTGGACGCTTCTCAGAATCCCAATCAACCAGCGATGGATGTTTTTCAGACATTCTCAAATTCACACACGATAATTAATAACAATGCCGCAACAAAAAGCAATTAAGACCCCATTTCATGCCCAGCGGTACAGGGTCAGAATCCAACTCCCCACTTATGCCGCACAAACATACATGAGATTGGCGTTTCAGAATCCCCCAACGAATCCACCACGGGTATTTTGCTGGATGTGAACAGGTTAAACCGCTACGAAATCCATTACGACACTAAACGGGGATGATTTTGTAACAATTCCACACAAAATTTTGTGAATTGCAGAACAATTACTGTGCTGAACGCTGATCAATTGACAGATAATAACGTCTTCCGAATTTTCCGGCGTACTCTTTCTGGGAACCCTTGCACTTAAATATGATATTCAGTAGCCAAAAAATGACGCTCATGCAGTTGCCCACATTGCCAGCAGAAAAATATGTAGCCAAACTAACGCGCAAATCGAACAATTTGATTGAAACCTGCGAAGTGATAACTTTAAGAAGGCGGGACCGTCGTTATAAATAAGAACCCCAGCCAGATTATACCAGTCAACCCCTGAGCTATAATACCTGCTCCAGCGAACATTCGAAATCCGTGGCAGTACCTGTTGGTTAGCTGCCTGCAGTCCGAGCCATTGATGGAGCAGAACCTATGCAAAAAATTGCACTTTTTGTGATATTCACCACAGCATTTGCCATTACGGCAAATTTGCATATTTACGTGCAAACTCTACGGCTCGGCGGCATCTACGCGTTCCATGTATTTTTACCCGTCATTCCTGTTCAATTTTTTTTGGCACTTGCCTTGGGCCATCTGTTTAAGCTGGATCGCGTAACAAGGCTATATCTACTGTGGTGGACGTTCTTTTTTCTCGTTATTGCAATGTCCATTATATTCGTTGATGGCGGAACCAATGCCCTTGCAGAAGCGCAGCGTTATTCCATCGTCGCAGCGATTAGCTTGAGTTTCCTCACTGTTGTGCAGAACCGCTCTCTGGCAATCGCTGCGGCTTATGGTATTGCGTGTTCCACATTGCTGGCCGCTGGGATCAGTTTTGCTGAATTTTTGAATCCAGACTTTACAATGATTGTGGACCAACGCTATGAACACGACAAGATAAAAGAAGGCGTAGTTGGGCGGATTGGCGGTCTGTACGTAAATCCAAATGCAAACGCCCGATTAATGGCACTGGGCATGTTTGTGAGTTGCTTTTTCTTGCCACAAAAATATCGACTGATTTTCTGCGCTTTCGTTGGCTGTGCGGTGTTTACAACTGTTAGTCGATCTGGAATCGTAACGTGGGCTTTCGCTATGGTGATGCTCACAGCTCTGGGGCAGTTGGCTCCTGGAAAAATTGTCACCAAAGCTATTGGCCTTTCTGCTGTGGCTATTCTTGCGGTGCTGTTATCGACAGGTGCTCTGCCGAAATTGCTTGAATCAGCAGGTCTTGATGAATTCATGTCCCCAAAAATGACAGAACGCCTGTCTTCTAATTTCTTCACCCAGGAAGACGGCTCAACAAACAGTCGGAAAGATCTCGCGGTGTACGCCATAGACATGTTTGCGGATAATCCGATTTTAGGCGCTGGGTTAGGTCAATCTACCGAGTTAGGCGAAGTCGGTCTCGGCTCCCATAATACGATGCTCCAGATTGCGTCGGAAACGGGAACACTAGGGCTGGTAGTCTATCTTTGTCTGTTTCTAATCCCTTTGAGCCAAAAATCTGTGAAAGGTACCGCTTTTATGCTGCTGTATACGCTGTCCAGCATGTTCGGCCACGGACTAATGCATCTACCCACGCTAGCTTTTATCCTTCCAGCGGGGATTGTTTTGCTCTGCAAACTGGATCAACGCGTCAACAAATCTTCAGGCAGACGCCGGCGTCGAAAAATGATTCGGCCTGCACACGCTCGCTCTGCACTAACCACCTGACAACCATAGTGGAAAACCTGGCAGACCATCAATCAGGAAACCCACTGCACAACTTACTGGCTTAACCTGGCAGGTAAACTACTGATTTACTCGGCACGGTTGGCACTCTCTTTGAAAGTAGTCTGTCTTTAAAGGATATCAAACAGCGAAATGCCGCTTCTCGGTCGGATAAAAGCGCTAGCAAAGCGCATGAAAGGGACCAATATTGGGGACATCATCGTTGGCAGTGGCGTCAACACCATTGCCAAGGTTGCAGCAACAGGCTTGGGCTTTATCGGCAGCCTTTTAATAGCGCGCTACTACAGCGCAGATGTATTGGGCAGGATCGCTACTATTTCCAGCATGCTGTCGATTCTGTCGCTGTTCGCATTGCTCGGTAACCATACCTATATTTTGCGTACTATACCTCAACGACTGGAGCAGTTTGGCAGCCGGAATGCATTGAGAGTATTCTTTAAAGTTGCAACGCTTGTTCTAATGAGCGTGTGCACGGTAGTTATAGCAGTCATGATTGGGTTGAAAGTTAAACCTGATCTATTTGGTGCAGTCCAAAAGTTTCAATTTCTACTCTACGGACTAATCCTGGTTACCTGCCTCAAGAAAATCTCTATATTGGCACTTCGAACTCTCGGTGATTACAAAATATTCTCCGCCTTCGAAATTCTCCCTCCCCTGTTCATGATGCTGGTCGTCCTCTTGTCGGTATCACTCAATATCAACGGTAACCAATTCATCTATTTTTACTACGCACCTCATTTTGCGTTGGCAATGCTCGTT
This sequence comes from Halioglobus sp., assembly GCA_047629055.1. Lineage (GTDB taxonomy): Bacteria > Pseudomonadota > Gammaproteobacteria > Granulosicoccales > Granulosicoccaceae > Granulosicoccus. The sequence continues at coordinate 9,745 of JBLHWG010000007.1, read as the reverse complement.
TTTTATATTGTGATGAAGCGCTTTCTAAATAGAATTCACACTGAGGCTGACGTTGACCAAAAAAGCCAACTGGAGTCCAGCCACCTCGCGCAGTTACCCACCTACCCAGGAATATTGAAGGTCGCAATTCCTATGCTTGGTGTGACTTTGAGCAATGCTGTGATTATCAATACAGACATACTCATGCTCAGCAGCTTTACTGACGAGCAAACGGTTGGAATCTACTCTGTATACGTGAAAATTGCTGCGTTAATGGGGATAGCGATTGCTGCGGTAAATTCGATGTACGCACCAAAAGCAGCAAGATTGTTCGGTTCCGGAAAAGTGCAGGAGCTAAAGGTTCTCACGAAACGAGCTACGTTCCTATCGTTCTCTGTTTCCTGCGCGGCCTTGGCTTGTATTCTATTGGTACACAAACCATTACTGTCTCTATACGGAGCCGTTTTCTCCAACCACATGTCAGCGTTTTATATCCTATTGTTTTCCATGCTGTGTAATTCGTACTACGGTTCCATTGGCATGCTGCTAAACATGACTGGAAAACAAAATCGGTTTTTCATTATCATGTCTACAGCTGCGCTCATAAACGCAGTTTTAAACTATTATTTGATCCCTGAATTCGGGCCAATCGGTGCAGCATGGGCGACGCTGGCAACTGTCCTGTACTGGAACACCCTGGCTGCGATAACCGTGAAAACTTCATTCGGTTTCACAACGTTCCCGGCCATCAGAAATCGCTAATCACAGTGAGTACCGACTTATGCTCAACGTATCTCTATTTCATTAAATGTACATTCTACTCATCCTGTTCACGGCTATTTTGTATTGCAGGAAAGTATAGATGCCTGGCGAATAGTTGGAATTTTATGGCTAGTTCCTGGTGTTTCACTAGTTGCCAAGGGTAAAAATCAAAATGTCAAAACACATAATATTTGGTGGTAATGGTTTTCTGGGCACAGAACTAGCCAAAAAACTTTCAGCACGTGGCGAAAATGTTCTCATCTGTGATGTCAACAAGACATCAGCTGCCGGGATTTATGACCTGCGCGGTGTAAGCTCACTGAAAATAAATGTCACAGATGTTCAATCCTTTTCACAGATAACTACAGAGCCAGGGGATATCGTTTACCACTTTTCCGCCAAGCTTCTGGTACCGATTTTGCCCAGAAAAGGGCGTCAGGACTACTTCTGGAATGCTTTGTTCGTTGGTACGGTTAACATTCTGAATTTCATGGAAGAACAGGGGTTGAAACAACTGGTTTATTTCACAACAGACAGGGTATCCGGGAAAACACAGCAGCACCCACGATCAGAGTCTCATCCCAGAATTCCGCTTGGCCCTTACGGCGAAGCCAACTACCAGGAATTGCTTTGCGAAACATACCGCGAAAAAGGATTCAATATTTCCATATTCAGGCCACGTCTCATCATTGGATCTGGAAGATTAGGCATACTGGAAAAATTGTTCCTACTCATAGACAAATATTTACCCGTACCTACTATCGGTAACGGCAAAAACTACTACCAGTTTATATCTGTCAGTGATTGCACTGAAGCCTGCCTCGCAGCCGTTGAAAAAGGATTCCCGAACGAAGAATTCAATTTGGGATCGGCTGAACCACCTATCGTCAATGAATTGTTGAAATCACTTATCAAGCACGCGAACAGTAAGTCCATATTAATCCCTACACCCGCTTTTGCTGTAAAGCTAACACTGGAATTTCTGGATAGAATCAACAAGCCGCTAATGGATCCGGAGCAATATATTATTGCGGATGAAACCTGTGCACTGGACTATTCTAAAGGATAGGAAATACTCAACTGGACGGCCAAAGACAGTGATTCAGATATGTTGATCTCTGCTTACAATACATACAAGCTCGATCAAAGCCGTCGATAATCGAAATAGTCAATCCCAGTCGTTAATAATACAACGCCGGAATTACTAGTAACAAGGAATCTTGAGAAATACGTTATGTTGCCAAATTGCATCATCAATGGAGTCGCGAAGAGCGGCACCACCTCAATCTACCATTATCTGAAATCTCATCATCAGATATTCATGAGTGAGAGAAAGGAAATAAATTACTTTTCACATGGTAAAAACCCTTCCTACACCACTCGTAGTGTAATGACACCTGTCCGGACAGCAGAAGAGTACGAGTCTTACTTCATCGGTAGCGAGGGTTTTAAAATACGTGGTGAAGCCTCGCCATCGTATTTCAGTACACTCGGAACTGCCGCTAAGATAAAACGCGAAATACCAGATGTTAAGTTCATAACCACGCTGAGAAATCCTGCAGACAGAGCCTATTCCGGCTACCTGATGAATGTGCGTGCCAACAACATCAAAGAAAACGCACCCAACGCGTTCTCACAAGACAAGCATTGGGTAAAGCTTGGCCTGTACTATGAACAGCTAAAAGAATATTACGATCAATTCAGTTCGTCTCAGATAAAGATAGTACTACTTGAAGACTTGAAGTCCGATAAGAAGAAAGTACTGGAAGACCTATTCGACTACCTGGAAATAGACAACAACTATACTTTTGACTCTGAAAAAATCCACAATGCTGGGCATGTACCTAAAAATTATGCACTGCACAATTTCATCAGAAACAACATGTTCATTAAAAAGACAGTCCGCCCTATGCTGCCGAGAAAATTCAAAAACTTTGCTAAACAATTTGAAAATCTCAACCATAAAAAACCAGCAACGATGTCCGACGAAATTCGTAGTCAACTTGACCGCTACTATAAGGAAGACATTGAAAAAGTTCAGACTTTGATCGGTCGCGATTTATCCAGCTGGCAAACGCCGTAAAAGCAGGTTGTCTGTGGATGCCCATCTCTATCTCACCTTGTATGCGAGTTAACCTTTGTCGAATTCCATAATTAAATTCTCCCAGCTCGACATAACCAATTCTTCGTCTAGTGTATCTCTAATTTTAATGGCTTCTTTTGAAAGCGATTGACGAGTGCTTTCGGAGGACATTAACTGGTCAATACTCTCCTCTAGTCTGGAAACATTATTAGCCTCCACTAACAGCCCGTTTACACCATGCTCAATAATATCCTCAGGACCAGCGGGACCGTTATAACTAACAACAGCCAATCCGTGTGACATGGCCTCAATAAGAGCATTCGGAAACCCTCCGGTCTCAGAACTCATAGCAAATATTTCAGCTCGATTGTACCAATCCGCCATATTGCCTATTCTTCCAGGAAGCAAGATTCGATCGGCTAATCCAAATTGCTCACTTAGTTCTAGCAACGTTGTTTTTTCTTCCCCTTCCCCCGCAATCACTAGCAACCAGTCTGGGTATTTCATCACGAGTTTTGCAAATGCTTTTATAAGATGATCGAATTGCTTGAGCCTAACAAGTCTTCCAACGGCCAAAATAACTTTTCTATCTTCAAATTTACTGAAAGGTACTCCTGGCTCAAAGGTAGGCAAAGGGTAAGTAATGGGGTTAGGAATACTGTGTATATTTTTTGCGGATGTATTTTTAGACAACCAAGTTGCACTGGTTGATGTCTGAGCGACGATGGCATCTAGATTTTGGTAAGTGTACTTCCTAAGCACCTCCCATACCCTTCCATAGTGAATGAAACCAGGATAGATCCGTTCCGAACCGATACAACATACAGGCAAACTGATACAGGCCATTCCTACTAACACATTTACGGGAGTCATCATCGACATAACGACATCCGGACCCATGTCTTTGATTCGATTGCGCAGTATACGAATTCTGCGAAAGTTCTCAGTCAAACCTGACAGTTTGCCGTTAGTAGAACTTTGCAAACCCAATTGATGAACAGTAACTCTGCGGTCTAATTTGTATGGATTGTTAGTAGAGGCGTTGATGGTGAGAATAGTTACCTGGTGACCTTTTTTCGCCCAATAGTCAGCCATATTGACAGTGACACGTTCAGCACCTCAATCAGAGAGTTTATAAATAACAAAAATAACTACCACAAAGTAACTATCGACCAATGAGTTAACCCGTGACGCAGACTAGTATAATGGCCACCACCGAGTCATTAATTCAACACACAGAATACATTCCTAGGGTATCCAACAGCTCTCTTTGTTCTGCCTGATCGTTTTGGCAAAGAACATACCGACCATGAAGTGAATCCTGAACTTCTACTGCTTGTGTCAGGATAGTTGTGATAACTGACGCTATAGGAAAAATTGTGCGTATTGGCTGACTGTAAGTCATCACTATTTGAGTCAACACGACTCATTGGCTGCCTCCGAAGCGAATTTAATTCCTACGGCTATCGCCATATTCCAAGCAAATATTCTCGGTATATTCAGACTAAGAATCTGCGACGACGCGCAGAGACAGAGAGTGAAGATTACAATCCAACCGGCCAATCTTAGCGCCATCAGGCCTTTGTCCAATAAACTGAGTGCTATCGCTTGAACGCGCATCGCCTCGATCTTCCAGGCACCGGTGGAGTGATCAATCAACGCCTCCCAAATCGAAGTGCTGGAAAACAAAAACGTCACAGTGGCGTACCCGATCTTAAAGTCTTTCACGATACCACGCTCAACAGACGCCTATTTGAGCTATCTCCAGTAGCTAAAAGGGCATTTCCCGGGGTAATTGTTGCCCATACCGCCTTCGCACAAATACTCCCGGCGCAACTGTAAAGCCACTCGTAGATGATAAACTTATCATTGCGAGATCTGCTCACCAGATTGAGTAAGCTCAAAAATTCTCAGATCGCCAAAATAAGTACCCTCTATGCTTTGAATTAGTGAAGTATCAAATCCAAGAGTTTGCATATCGAAATCACCCCTTACGATGGCATGGGTGGGTTGGTAGTAGTCGAGGGCTTTCCAGATGTTTGCAGTATCCATCATTGATGTTTTAATAGACAATAATATACGTGGCTTAACCGTTATAGCCAGTGGCGAGTGAGGAGACAGATTAAAAGAAGCAAGCCTGGCATTATCGTCAATGCCGGCGTCATACAATTGCGTTTGAAGCAAGGTCAGTTGCTCCCTGCTCTGCCTGGCATCCATGTTCACTCGTTTCGCCAGATATCCATCTATGCCGAGCATTAACAACAAAACTGAGACAAGCATCCACGTTCGTACACGTTGGCAACCCATGTAATACCAACCAAGCGCTAACACCACAAATGACGCACCAGCCACTATTTGCTGGTACCTAGGTTGATTCTGTTGCAACGTTATCATTGCCACGTATAACCCCATGAACAGTGCACAAGGTATGAGAATTCTCCAGCAAGATTTGAAGTGCCTGACAAGCAGATAAACTAAAGCAATCCCCGCTACGTTCGTATAAAAATAAAATGGCGCTTCAATTATTTTAAAAAAATGCCTAACTACAGCAAATCTAAATTTTTCCCATATCAGTTCAATCGTCACCACACGTTGTTCTAAAGCGTAATGCCAGAACATGTTTGACTCACCTGGAATCGCTGAAGAGATGATCGCTGCAAGATCAGGTTGAAAGGAAGAGGGGAACCATTTATCAACCAGTAGTGTTCTAGCTGCCATCCCCCCCAGCAGCATCGAAAGCGACAAGCATGCACGCCATAAGTCACGCCGCGATACTGACTCAATGGCAACAACAATGGCATATAGAACAAATGGTAAAACGAATAGGGGGTGAGAAAGTAGTCCAATGATCAACGCTGCAAAACCTAACAGCATCGCCAGCAAATTCTCGCGATAAACAAACGCGCAGAGTGACACGGCCACAAGCGCTGCAAAAAACTGTTCCTGCAGTGCATTGATTGTCAACCAAATCGAGATTGGTGAACTTGCGTACAACGCAAATGTCCAGAAAGCTATTCGAGGTGTAGTGAAACGAATTGCAATCAGGTAAATACTCAACGCCACTATCAGGTGGCACACCAGATTCATCAAAACCCAGGCGTTATAACTATCGATAAATCCCGATAACCACGATGCTACTACCAAGGGAGGGCCATTGTGGTGAAAGTACGCAGGTGTTGGGGTATCGCCCTCTCGAATCAACTTGGCGGGGAACAATAAGTTTGTAACAGGCGTTAAGTTAGCGGACAGAGTTCGCGTATCTTCAACATACTGATACTGATCTGTACCCCTGACACCCTCGTTGCTACCGAAAAATACAGCACCCAGCACACAGCCAAGTACTAGCAACACACCCCATTTACGACTTATAGCAGTGGAAATTAAAATCACGACATTATCACCAATCAGCTACCCATTCGGATATCAGGAAGCCACACTTCCAACCTTAGCTACCGCATCAAATTTGCTGTAGGGCTGATCATATTCAAGCGTTCCAACATCTGCCAGTACATCCGCTTTACCTTCAATCCACGCCACTAATGCACTGGGGAAATCTACACCACCAGAATGCGTGAACGGATAGCCGCCGCCAAATCGTGGATTCATCTCCAGTATCTGGAAATTATCGCCGTCCACGAAAACGTCACAGTCCAGATTTGAAACATGCCCGTTCAAATTCCCCAATTGCTCACAAAAATCTCGAAGCGGTGCAATATTTCGAATCACTGCCCTATCCGTCTCTCCCGCGCGCATCAACAATTTTTCCTTGGTCACCACAAACCGCGTTTTACCCGTAAAGTCATTTAGTACATCACATCCAAATTCTGTGCCTGGGGCAATGCTCTGAATGAGGATCGCCTGATGCTGATCTTCAGCACTGGCGGTTGCTAATAAACTTCTCTTCACTTGTAAGGCTGATAGCTTGTATGCAGACTTCAGTTCTGCAGAATCATAGACCTTGAAAATTCCAATAGACGCACTGCCCCAACGTGGCTTTACTATCAAAGGAAATTCGATCTCACCTCGTTCGATGGCTTGTTCTGCGGCAGATAGCTGTACAAACGTATTGGGGGTGGGAAGACCATTCTCTCGAAGCCATAGAAATGTTTTGTATTTATCAAAACATCTATCAATAACCTCTGGGCTTGATACGGCTAACGTCACTCCAGCAGCCACAAACCTATCCTGGGCCCGAGCCAGTATTGGCAGCTCAAGATCGTTCAAAGAAACAAGTAGGCCAATTTTTTCTTCTCGGCATATTTTCAACACTTGATCGATGTAATGATCTGAATAGACACTGTCAACCAAATAAGTAACATCACAATCAACAAAGCCAGGTGCGGTCGAATCCACGTCAGTTCCTACAACCGTGCCTGCCTGGTCCAGAGCCTCCCGGAAATACCTCGCCAAATAATTTCTTCTTCCAACGCAAGTTAGTAGCACGTTTGTCATGGATTAGTACCGTTTTTCAGTGTCTAGCAAATTGATGAAGGGTTCACCAACAACAAGGTTGTTCAAATTTGTAATACCATCGTCCAGATGAGGTAATCCGCCTTCGGCATAGCCTGCACGATGCGGCGATAACAACAGGTGGGAAAACTGTGCGAAATCATATTCGGTTGACGGTGGAACATCCGGGTCACCTGGTTTTGGATAGTTGTACCAGGTATCAATAGCCGCACCACCCAATCTTCCAGCAGACAAAGCTTCGTACAAAGCGTCTTCGTCGATTATAGTGCCTCTCGATATATTGACCAGCACTGTTCCGCTATCCATAGCGTCGAATTCAGCTGTAGAAATCAATCCCTTGGAACCTGGTGTCAACGGCAATGCGACTACGATGAAGTCCTGGTCCTTTACTGCCTCTTTTAGATCTTCTACCGCAAAAATAGCTTTTAGAGGAACATCAGACGTGCCAGGGAGAGTTCCCGAGGTGTTCACAATACTCACCTCCATATTAAAACCCGACAGCATCCGAGCGCACTCACTCGCTATAGCTCCATAGCCAACATATAAGATCCTTGCACCTTTCAGTTTCTTGGAAAACGGCGAGACTTTGTTGCCGTTGGCTGATACTCTATTCCATTTTTTTTGCCGTAACTGAGAATCATGGTACGGAAGCTTCTTGGCCAGTGCCATCAACATTCCAGCTGCATGCTCTGCAACAACACTAGAATTTGAATGCGAGTTACAGATCGGCACGGTAAATCTGGATAAGAGTTCAAAATCCAGGGAATCCACCCCATTCCAGGGAATCTGGATAAGTTTGAGGTGGCTACCGGCACTTAAAACCTGTTCGTTAACCATGCCACCGAATAAGACATCTGCCTCATTCAGTCTGGCTAGCACACCCTCCGTGTCGTATGTATCAGGCGTGAGAAAAGATATCGATTCGTGCACTCTCTCGGCAAGATAGGCCAAATCATTTTTATGAAATGGCTTACTGAAAAGTACTTTTATCATACTAGGTAGTCTCTTGTATGCGCAGCGATTCTTACCAACGCTTCGTCCAAGACCTCATCTTGCACAGCGAATGATAAACGGAAGTGATCATCCCAATCATTGCCGAAAGCCAGGCCAGGCGTAGTCGCGACTCCAGTACTCTCAAGTAGTTGTGCGCAAAACTGGTTTGAAGCAACACCCAATTTACTGATGTCAATAAACGCGAAAAATCCAGCACTGGGTAATTTTGCAGATAACCCCTGGGTACCAATCAGCCAATTCTCAACGCGAGATAAACGCCCCGCAAGCTTGGCGTTATAACTGCCGAGATAATCCTTGGCTGGATCCCAGCTCTCTGCCAGCGCCTGTTGCACGAAGGTGCAAGTGTTGGTATTCATGTGTTGCTGAATTTTAACAGCGCGTACCTTCAACTCCTGAGGAAGTGTGCAGTACCCTATTCTCCATCCAGTTAACGCGTGTGATTTACTGAAACCGTTTATTGTTACTACTCTCTTTGGCTCTGGCTCAAATGAGCCAATGCTGACATGCTCGTCTACCCCCAGAATCAATTTTTCGTAAACCTCATCCGAGATTATATAAAAGTCTTTTTCCTCTGCCAGTTCATGAAGCTGCTGGAGCTCCGAACGCAATGAAACGTAGCCAGCAGGGTTATTCGGGCTGTTGATCAGTAGTGCCTTGGTTCTTTTGTTAACAAGTGCGCTAATCTGCTCAAACGGCAGGGCATGCGACTTCTTATCCACGTGAACGGTGTGCACAACAGCCGTTGGCTCAGCCATATAGATTTGCGGCACGAAGCTGACAAAATGAGGTGACACTATAATCACCTCATCGCCTGGCTCAAGCATCGACATGAGCACGATACTCAGAGCTTGCTTTGCACCAGCAGTGACAAGAATGGATTGCTCTGAGCAGCAGATTTGATTATCAATTGCGAGCTTGTCGCGAATTTTTCCTCGCAACTGCAGTACGCCCAAGGGGTTGCTGTACCCGCTGTTACCGCGCTTCAGCACAGTTGTTACCGCTTCGATTAATTCAGGTGGCGTGTCAAAGTCTGGCTCCCCGAGCCCCAATGAGAGGATAGGTTGCCCACTAGCGCGGCGAGCATTGGCCGCCTCTGCAAATTGCAGAGTCAGTGAAACACCGATTTCGTTCCGAAATAGCAATTTCAATTCCCCTTTTGAGGTATTAGCAAAACTAATAATAGTCTGCCAGACTGTGTAGTGGCGTGAGACGAGCCACGTCACGATTTATGTACAACACTGGTATGCCAAACATAGATCAGCTACCAGAGCAGATAGCTAAACTAAGCTCAAACAAGCTGTGCTGATCGCAAATAGAATTCCATCGTGATGCTTGATATCAGGCGGAAACAAAAGCAGCAGGAAACCTGTAAGCAGCCCACAAGACAAACATTATGATAATTGTGACTGCAATCATAATAATCAGTTGTCTTGCTCT
>JBLHWG010000006.1:0-36330 GCA_047629055.1 Halioglobus sp. | reverse complement strand
TGAGAGAATCAATATTGAGCATGCGTTAAGCAATAAGCTGAGGATGCTTGCCGAAGTCCGTCATTTGCTAAGTACGGGCGACGCTCCAGCACTCGTGACTACTCCGGGTGACGACAGTGATGAGAGCAAGACCATCATAGTTGATGGCCTGAGTGCTGCAGTCAAGATGCTTGACGAGATTTATCAAGGTTGGAGCGATCTTTATGAGCGGTTACAAAATTCTGACGAGAAGTTCCTCGATGCTTTACGTGCGTCACGAGATCCCATTGAGCCGCACCCGGCTGGGCCGCACCCGGCTGGGCCGCACCCGGCTGGGCCGCACCCGGCCGCACCCGGCTGGGCCGAATCCGATCCCGACGTACTTGCATTGCTTCGTCGGGATGATGCTATCTCTTACCGAGACTCTGTTGAGAGGCCTCTGAAAGAACGCTTTTCAGGTCATAGATATGCGCGCTTACGCAAAAGCATTGATGATATCCATGCGAAGTGGCGGCCACAGCGGTTATTCACCGCGTTGCATATGCATGCTGGTGACGGGAACATCCACACGAATATTCCGGTTAATTCCAGTGATTACACCATGCTTCGGCAGGCGGAAGGCATTGTCGAGCGTGTTATGGAATTAGCGCGCCTGCTCAATGGAGTTATTTCTGGTGAGCATGGTATTGGGCTGACGAAAATCAAATACTTGGATGACTCTGTTATCCAGGCATTTGCAGATTATAAAAATCAGATCGATCCAAACGGGCACTTTAATAAAGATAAGCTCATGCCCGGGTCTGGTCTTGATAACGCGTATACACCGTCTCTGCAGCTCGTTCAGCAGGAAGCATTGATATTGGAGCAGAGTGAGCTAGGCGCTCTCAATGACAGCATTAAAGATTGTTTGCGGTGTGGCAAATGCAAGCCTGTGTGCGCTACTCATTCGCCGGGTGCTAATTTGCTGTACTCCCCAAGAAATAAAGTGCTGGGTACCGGGTTGATTATTGAGGCGTTTCTCTACGAGGAGCAAACTCGCCGGGGTCTTTCCATTCGCCATTTCGATGAAATGAATGATATAGCAGATCATTGCACCGTTTGCCATAAGTGTCTTGCGCCATGCCCTGTCGATATCGATTTTGGCGAAGTATCCATCATGATGCGTAAAATTCTGGGTGATCGTGGTCAGAAAAACTTTAGCCTTGGGACCAAAATGTCCATGGCATTCCTTAATGCGAAAGATCCAACCACTATAAAAGTTCTGCGCAAAGGAATGGTCCAATGGGGTTTTCAGGCACAAAGAACCGCTAGTGACTTTGTAGCGCGCTTACCGACTGTTGCAAAGTCAAAGCGTGAGCCACCGAGCACCACTGGCCGCACGCGTCCGATCGAGCAAGTCGTTCATTTCGTCAATCGCAAGCTGCCTGGTAAGGCCATGCTCCCTGCAAAGACTACACGCGCTTTATTGGGTATCGAAAACAAAGAATATGTGCCGATCATTAGAGACCCCGCAAAAGTCACTGAGGACAGTGAGGCGGTATTCTATTTTCCAGGCTGCGGGTCAGAACGTCTGTTTAGTCAAGTCGGGCTAGCCACTCTTGCCATGCTCTATGATTCAGGCAGCAAGACCGTTCTGCCTCCAGGATATCTGTGTTGTGGATACCCGCAAACCTCCAGTGGAGATGTGGACAAAGGCAAACAGATATCAACAGAAAACAGAGTGCTGTTTCATCGGGTCGCAAACACACTAAATTATCTGGATATTAAGACAGTCATTGTTTCCTGTGGCACCTGCATGGATCAATTACAGAAGTACGAATTTGAAAAAATATTTCCAGGTTGCAGATTGCTGGATATCCATGAATACCTGATGGAAAAAAAGTACTCCTTAGATGGTGTTACAGGGGAGCACTATGTCTATCACGATCCGTGTCACAGTCCTATGAAAACGTATCAGCCGTTGCAGGTCACAGAAGCGTTGCTGGGGAAATCAGTAACAGCCTCTGACCGTTGTTGCGGGGAGGCGGGTACTTTTGCAGTTGCACGACCCGATATCGCAACTCAAGTGCGCGAAAGAAAAGCTCGCGAATTGGCTGCAAACCTTGCTGACAATAATGTTGGGCCGGGTGATAAGTCCCACAATGTGAAAATGATGACTTCCTGTCCAGCTTGTGTGCAAGGCCTGAGTCGTTTCAAAGATGAGACAGGGATGGATACAGATTATATAGTCGTAGAGTTGGCCAAAGGATTATTTGGCGACAATTGGGCTAACGACTTTGTAGATCGAGCTAACGAGGGCGGAGTTGAGCAAGTGCTTCTCTAGCTATTCCAAAGCCGTTTCCCCGTACCCGCACAGCCCTTGCGCTGCAAAGGCGGGGGGCTTTTTGGTGTCTAAGTTCTGTCAAATATAGAGCCAGAGGTTGGGCTCAATAGTTTGTGATAGAGCTTACCGGCTGACACATCTGTCATGCCGGATAAAAAATCTGCAATTGCTCGGTATCCTGTTTGCTCGAATTGTTCGTGCACGGCAGCGGGTAGGAGTCTCTTCGGATTGGCTGCAAAAATTTCAAACAGAGTAACCACCACACGTTGCCCTTTGTATTGCAGCATTTGAAGTTCAGGACGTAGAATAACGTGTTGCATGACAAAATCCTTTATAAGCAGCAGTATTTCGTAAGCCACAGATTCCATGCGCACCTGCAAACGTAGTAAGCCTGTTTCGAACCCCTCTTCTTCTTCTATGAAAATGCTCTTGATGAGATAGCCAACCAAGCGGCTAATGGCATGCTTGCGATCTTTTGCAGAGTCACTAAACAGCAGTTGATTGAATTCTCCCATCTTCTGATTAATCGGATTGGAATCTAGGGACTCTATTACAGTCACCACTTTAGACTGCCATTCATTGCGGTTCACCAGGCCAAGAGCCAATGCATCTTCTAGGTCATGCACGCCATAGGCGATGTCGTCTGCCAATTCCATGATGCTGGTGTCAAAGGTCTTATAAAGCGTGCGGGCGTGACCTGGGCCTGAGGTGTCAAGGGTTAGAAATCGATCTCTATCAGCATTTATTATCGGTTCTAGCAACCAATCCAGTACATTTTTTTCCGCATCGTAGATGCATTTGGGTGGCGCCCAATGATCAATATTTAACGGATTTTCTTGTGCTACAGGTAGGTAGTGGCAAACTTCAGAGTACAAGGCTGGATACTTTATAGTGCCTAGCATGGTCCTTCTTGTAAGGTCCAGACCACATGATGGTGAGTATTCTCCTAGTTTTGCAAGGATGCGCAATGTTTGACCATTGGCTTCAAACCCGCCGTGATCTCGCATCATAGTATTCATGGCGACTTCTCCGCCGTGTCCAAACGGCGAATGACCAATATCGTGGGCTAGGCAAATGGCCTCTATCAAACTAAAAGAAGGTATAATTTTGGCGTGAGGTGCGTTAATTTTCTGGTCTCGTAACCACTCGCATATACCTGAACCGACCTGTGCAACTTCTAATGAGTGGGTCAACCTAGTACGATAAAAGTCACTTTCTCCAAGACCCAGCACTTGCGTTTTGGACTGCAGGCTACGGAAGGAGGCGCTATGGATAATACGAGCACGATCACGTTGGAACTCACTGTCTTCTCCAGTACTGTTGAATCCGCGAGCTGGATTATTCTGCGATTCCGAACGTCGTTCTAGCCAGACACTCAATGCAATGCTCCTGCTAGGTGCGTTTCGCACCGATAGCTAAACTAAAGGTTAGAACGAATGTGAAAATACAAGAATGTAAACACGAAACTCCACACATAGCATATAGTTTAGGGCATTGTGCTTGTTAAGTATAAACTTGCGGTTGCATCTTAACTAACAACTTTTAATCTATTTTTGCATAGCAGACGTAATACAACTTGTGTGACGTGCAGGTTTCTTCTTTAAAGACCTTCGCGTCCCGCAGTATAAAAAACCAACGTTATCCAGATTGGATTCGTTCTATCGATAAACCGCCGTCTCTTCGAAAATTATAGAATCATAATGGCTAGAAAACCAAGGATCCACTTCCCCAATGCCGTGTATTACGTCATCCTCAAAGGTCTGGAAGAAGAGCCAATTTTCAAGAGCGTGGCTGATCGACGTGCTTGGGAAGTACTTGTTGAAGAAGGAGCCGGGCGATTTGGCCATAAAATATTGGCATACTGCTGGGCAAAGGACCATGTGCAGATGGCGTTGCAGGTCAGTGATGCGCCATTGTCCAAGGTCATGCAAAACCTATCATTTCGCTACACGCGATATTTCAACAAGGCGCACAAGCGACAGGGGCCTCTTTTCCACGGCCGTTACAAAGCTATCCTGATTGATCAAGATGTTTATCTGAACGACCTCGTTAGGTATGTTCACAACAATCCTGTTAGATCTGGTGCAGCTAAAAGCGCTGATAAAGCGAAATGGACCAGTTACGAGGGTTACATGGGCTCGGATGAAAAAACCTGGTTGAGCACCGAGGCGGTTCTTAATTCGATGGGGAAAACGCCAAAGTCCTCAAGAAGTACATTCGCTAAGTTTATTGATGCGGGGAAGGATGAAGGAGTTCGCACTGATTTGGTGCGCGGTTCAGAGGGCGGTCGGGTTCTGGGCGGAAAGCGGTTTGTTGCCAAGGCATTAAAACCTGCGAAAGTCATTCCCAAGCCGATGACCATCAACCAACTCGTTAAGCGTATTTGTAAGGAAGAAAACGTTAAAGAATCCGCGCTGAAAAATGAAAGTCGCGCAAGGCGAGAAAGCCAGATACGACAGACAATCGCGTACTTGGCAATGGAGCTAAACGTGGCGACACTGACTGCTTTAGCTAATCGGTTTAATCGCGACCTCACCACCATGAGTCGTAACCAGCGCTACTATCGGGACAAGCTCGTAACTGATAAAGCGTTACAGAAGCATGTCCGTGTGCTGAGAAAGAATATACTGGCGGCGTAATTCGCTGCAGAAGAATAGTCATGATTGAATGGTTAGATATCGTCGATGAAAACGATATCGTGATTGGGCGTGCGCCCCGCGATCAAATTCACCTTGAAAGTCATCTTCACCGCTCTGCTCACGTTATAGTGTTCAATTCGCAAGGAGAAGTGTTTGTTCAGCTTAGAAGCATGAGCAAAGACAATAGTCCGGGACTTTGGGATACCAGTGCAGCGGGGCATGTGGACAGCGGCGAAAACTATCTGGACTGTGCTGTACGCGAGCTAGCGGAAGAACTCGGAGTACGTGCAGTTCCTGAGTCCCTTAGTTATATATTTAGTCTTCCACCAGGCGCTGGAAACGGCTTCGAATTTACACGGGTGTTCACAGTCGTCTCAGATCAGGCACTCGTTCTTCAGCCAGAAGAGATTGAGGATGGTTGCTGGCTTTCTCCGAGCGAGCTTGAGGCTTGGATTGAAAAAGACAGGGCGACATTCACAGATTCGTTTTTGACTATTTGGGAGCTGGCACGACCTCGGCAGGCTGATCTTCACTAGACTAAAGCCATGTTATCGCTATTACAAACTGTGCTGGTACCACAGGGGTGGGCTAACTGTCGGTCGAGCTGCCATTGTTTATTTGGTACAAGATTAAGGCAACTCCTGCCAAATCCAACTGAGGTATCTCCCAGTGTCTGAATCGCTACCAAAAAAGGCAAGTGCGGTAATAATTGGAGGTGGGGTGACTGGTGCAAGCGTCGCCTATCATCTCGCGAAATTGGGCTGGCAAGATGTTGTATTGCTCGAACGCAAACAATTTGCCTGTGGTACCACTTGGCACGCTGCTGGGCTAATAGGTACGGTCCGAGCTAACGAAAGTCATGCACGACTTGCCGAGTATTCCATGCGCTTGTTGCATGAGCTGGAAGAGGAGACTGGACAATCCACCGGGTTCCGTCAGGTGGGTAGCTTGAGCATCGCCCATAGCGAAGCTCGCTGGGAAGAATTACGCAGAGTGGCTGTGATGAATAATGCGTTTAATGTCACACGCGTCGATATGGTCACCCCCGAAGAGATCGGAGCGTTATTTCCATTGGTCGAAACGTCTGATTTACTCGGTGGTACCTTTGTGGAGCACGATGGGAAGGGAAATCCAATCGAAATCACCATGGCTTTTATCAAAGGAGCCAAAGCGCGCGGTGCCAAATGCATAGAAGGCATTCAAGTTGATGATGTGTGGATCGAAAACCAGCGGGTCAAAGGGGTCGTTACCGATCAAGGCACAATCGAAACAGACTTCGTGGTCAATTGCGGTGGCATGTGGGCTCGAGAGCTGGGTAAGCGCAGCGGAGTCAATATTCCATTGCACGCTTGCGAGCACTACTATGCCGTTACTGAAAAGCACGAATTAGTCACGCCTGATTTACCGGTGTTGAGAGATCACGATAAGTGTGTCTACATGAAAGAAGATGCCGGCAGCTTATTGGTTGGAGCATTTGAGAAGAGAGCTGTAGCCTGGGGTCAGTTGGGAATCCCTGAAGATTTTTCGTTTGATGAATTACCGGGACACATGGAAGAACAGCTTATGCCTGTTCTTGAAGACGCCATGATTCGTGTCCCCATGCTAGGTGACGTCGGCTGGCGCAGCTTTTTCTGTGGACCTGAATCCTTTACTCCGGACGATCAATTCCACGTGGGTGAATCTCCTGAGGTTCGAGGCTATTTTGTAGCCGCCGGTTTAAATTCTGTAGGTATTCAGAGCTCTGGCGGCCTGGGAAAGGCGTGTGCTGAATGGATGCATTACGGTTACTCACCATTGGATCTGTGGGGTAATGATATTCGCCGTATGTACCCATTCATGGGGACACAGGCATTTGCGGCCGAACGCGCTGAAGAATCCTTAGGAATGCTTTACGAAAAACACTACCCATTCCGGCAATTCGAAACTGGGCGGAATGTGAGAATGTCACCCATACATCACCGATTAACTGAAAACCGAGCCTGTTTTGGTCAGGTTGCAGGCTGGGAGCGGCCCAATTGGTTTGCACCAGAGGGTGTGAAACCTGAATACGAATACAGTTTCGGGCGACAAAACTGGTTTGAGTATTCTGCACAAGAACATGCTGCTGCTCGTAATTCGGTTGCCTTATTTGATCAATCCAGCTTTTCCAAGTATTTAGTACAGGGTAGAGACGCTGTGTCTGTACTTCAAAAAATCTGTACTGCAGACATCGATACCAGCGCCGAAAAAATTGTTTACACACATTGGCTTAACGAGCGTGGTGGCATTGAGGCAGATTTGACGGTAACCCGGCTTGCCGAAAACGAATTTATGGTGATTAGTGGGGCTGCAACTACTCACAAGGATCTTGATTGGTTAAGGCGCCATATTGGTGCTGATGATTTTTGTACAGTGACAGATGTGACCAGTCAGTACGCCGTTTTTGGTGTTATGGGCCCGAACAGTCGTGCCATGTTAGAGCCACTACTCAATATTGATTTGTCGAACGACACATTCCCGTTTGGGCGCAGTGTTAACGGCGAACTTGGTTATGCACCGATACGCATTACACGAGTTTCGTTTGTGGGTGAACTTGGCTGGGAGCTTTGCATACCGACTGAGATGGCCATTCCAACCTTTGACCGATTGGTAGCAGCCGGTCAGGCACATGGTCTTAAGTTGGCTGGATTACATGCGTTGGATAGCTGCCGCATAGAAAAGAAATTTTTGCACTTCGGTCACGATGTAGCAGACGAAGACACGCCTTTAGAAGCAGGTGTTGGGTTTGTCTGTGCAATGGGCAAAAGCATTCCCTTTATTGGTTATGACGCTATTGCGAAGCAGAAGGACACTAAATCGTTTATGAATAAACGGCTTGTTCAATTTGTGCTGAAAGACCCTGAGCCTTTGTTCTATCATCACGAACCCATTGTTATGGACGGAGAGTGCGTAGGCTACCTGACTTCAGGAAACTACGGCCACACTCTGGGCGCCTCTGTTGGCCTGGGTTATGTAAAAAATGATGATCCGATAACTGCTGACTGGCTAGCGTCGCATAAGTGGCAGATCAATGTTGGTGGGCAAATTATTGACGCTGATGCCAGCTTGCGTGCTGCTTATGATCCCTCTGGCGAAAAAATGCGCTAGTAATATTTGGGCTGTTTCAGGCCTTAGAGCCTGCGGGATAGAAATTTTTCGTCTGGAGCAACCCTTCTTCGTACAATCCCTTTTGGGCCGTTTATTCACTCATTTTCGGTATCTAGGGCGGCCAAAGGCCTCAAATGAGCTAAAATAGCTGCTAGAGGCTGGAACAGCCCCGCTGAAGGCAGCAACATGGAATTGCGCTTGCTCTAGAGCTTCTTCGGCAGTGCCTGGCTGGAGGCTGCCTAGGCAACGCAAGTTCCTATCTGGATTGATCGCTAGCTGGAACATCCTGTGCTTGTTTTGAGGCTAAACTTAGGCCATCTACTGTTTATATGCAGATAATTGACACAGCGCTTGATTCGGTAAAAATTATCGAACCCAAAGTATTCGGCGACGATCGCGGCTTCTTCCTGGAATCCTGGAACAAACAACTGTTTGAGGAGCATGGTTTGCCGAGCCACTTCGTGCAAGATAATCACAGTCGCTCCTCTCAAGGTGTGTTGCGAGGATTGCACTACCAGCTGAAAAATCCTCAAGGTAAGTTGGTCCGTGTGACTGGCGGCGAAGTGTTTGATGTCGCAGTTGATATGCGGAAGTCTTCTACTCAATTTGGTAAGTGGATGGGTGTGCTGTTATCTGAATCGAACAAGCGACAGCTTTGGGTGCCACCCGGATTCGCCCACGGATTTTATGTGCTATCCGAGTCTGCGGATTTCCAATACAAATGTACTGATTACTATGCGCCTGAGCATGAGCGAAGCTTGATGTGGAACGACGAGACTGTCGGGGTAAAGTGGCCGATTATTGAGGGCTCCGAGCCACTGCTTGCCGCTAAGGATACGGCGGGTCTGCCTATTGATCAATGCGATACTTTTGCCTAATGCGAGTGTTCATCACAGGATCGGACAGCGGCCAGCTGCATTGGGAGCTGCTGCGCACGATACCAACAAACGTCACATTGCTTGAGCTACCTGAGCGGCTGGATATCACTGATCGTGAGCGTGTACTCGCCGCAATCGACACGCTTTCCCCTGATGTCATAATCAACGCCGCTGCCTATACCGCGGTTGATAAGGCGGAAAGCGATGTGGAGACTGCAGAAGCGGTTAATACAACTGCCGTGAAAACCCTTTGCATGGCAGCAGCACAGACAAATGCACATCTGATTCATGTGTCCACGGATTTTGTTTTTGGGAAGGGTGACGGTTCTCCGTTTGTTGAAAACGCCAACGTAGACCCTGTTAGTGTTTATGGGAAAACGAAGTTGGCCGGTGAGAAAATCCTAGCTGACTCGATTCCAGACACAGCATTAGTTGTTAGAACAGCTTGGGTCTATTCATCCCACGGTGGTAATTTTGTTAAAACTATGCTGCGATTAATGAATGAACGCGGTGAAGTGGGTGTTATTGCTGATCAGATTGGTTCACCAACTTGGGCTAATGCATTAGCTCGGGCACTGTGGACGGCTGCCGAGCAAAGAGCGGTTGGCGTGATGCACTGGACAGGTGCTGGAGCGGGCAGTTGGTATGACTTTGCTGTAGCTATTGCAGAGGAAGCTCATCAGTTGGGTTTACTGCCCGCGAACATCACAATCAATCCGCTAACAACGGAACAATACCCGACACCTGCTGCTAGACCACACTACAGCGTTCTGGAGCTGACTCGGACTTGGAATCAATTGGGTATCAAAGCTGTACATTGGCGAGAAGATCTTCGTGCCATGCTTAAGGAGCTGACATGAGACGTATGCTAGTCACCGGCGCGGCCGGTTTTATAGGTGCCAATTTTGTGCGGCACTGGTTGGAAGTCTATCCTGAAGACGTGATCGTCATCGTGGATGCCATGACCTATGCAGGAAACCGTGCAAATCTTGATGGTGTGCTTTCCGACAGGTGCTCACTTGTCACGTGCGACATCAATGAAACGGAAACTATAAAATCACTGTTGCGAGATCACGATCTGACAACTATTGTTCACTTTGCGGCAGAAAGTCACGTTGATCGGTCTATTGAAGGGCCAGATGCTTTCATTGAAGCAAACATTCTGGGTACACACAGCCTCCTAAAAGCTGCGAGAGCGGTTTGGCAAACTGAAGAGCAGGCAACAGAGAATCACCGTTTTCATCATGTTTCTACCGATGAGGTGTACGGAACGCTTTCGATGGAAGATCCCGCGTTTACCGAAACGACAGCCTACGCCCCCAATTCACCATACTCGGCGAGTAAAGCGGCCTCTGATTTCCTTGTGCGCTCATACCATCACACCTACGGCCTGAACGTGACGACCAGTAATTGTTCAAACAATTACGGTCCTTATCATTTTCCTGAAAAGCTCATTCCGCTAATTATTATCAATTTACTGCATGGTAAATCTCTTCCCATTTACGGCGATGGTAAGAATATTCGTGACTGGTTATATGTTGAAGACCATGCTAGAGGTATCGAGATGGTTCTGAATAAGGGCCGTGTTGGCGAAACCTACAACGTTGGTGGTGTTAATGAGTGGACTAATATTGATATAGTTAGTCTGATTTGCAAGCTCATGGATCAGCGCTTCGCCGCAAACGATGAATTGAACCGTACCTACCCTAAATGTCCGGCTGCAGGAAACAAGGAGTGTGCATCCTTAATTACCTATGTCACCGACAGAGCAGGGCATGATTTTCGGTACGCGATAGACACAACTCGCATTCGTGATGAGTTGGGGTTTGTTCCAGCAGTCTCATTCGAGACAGGCATTGAGAAGACACTTGATTGGTACCTTGAGAACCAGGAGTGGTGGCAGTCAGTGCTGGATGGTAGCTACAGAGAACACTGACAAGCCGTCAGTGTGTTGCACAATGCCCTGAGTCAATCAAATGCCGACGAAGGGCTGCATTATTTTCCCCAGCATGCCGTTATATTTTACCGGCGACAACGAGGCAATTAAGGCAATGCAAGGTTCATGTGTATCGACAACGGGCTGGTGGGCTACTGTTCCATCTAAGTCTGCTATATCGCCGGCTTTGAACCGACCAATTTCATCTTGATAGGAACCTTTCACAACGTAGGTAAGCTCTCTGTCGTTGTGAGAATGAGCGCTCAGCACTACGCCAGGTGACAGATGTAACAACTTGAAAGCCCCCATACGCCTTGGCTGATCGGTCAAATTGATCTGCTTAATACCCGGAGCGATTCGACGCCAATCCAACTCTTCAAGTCTAGCGGGTAACAGCCGGGCTAGAGGCTTTGGAACACCTGCAGATTTAAAATATGGGCTTTTATTGGGCGCTTGAGTAGACGTAGACGGTGTCTGACGAGCCTGTTTCAAAATGTCAGCGACCGAGTAGGAGACAGGCACTGAGTCAAATTGCTCGAAAAGCTCGCCACCCACATTGTCTGCAAGCGTGGCTTTTTCTCTGCATTGTCTACAAACAGTGAGGTGGCACGCGACCAGCGTTTCCAATGCAGATCCGAGGCTACCCACCGCGTAATCTTGAAGGGTTTCGTCGGTCAAATGATGCGACACGATCATACTTTACTCGCTTTACAGATAATTTGGTTCATTGTGGGCTTCTGCTATCACTCTGCAGACTTACCCTTACGGCTTGCATGGCTAATCGGATCCTTGATTTGACGGTTCCGATGGGTAAATCTAGCCATTGTGCGATTGCGCCGTGGGATTGACCGCGGAAGTAGGACAGATGCATAACCTGCCGTTGCTCTTGGGGTAGCTTCTCTAGGGCTATTCGCAGGCGTTGTGCTGCCTGCTCGTCATCTACATACTTAGCTTGGGACTCAGCCTCGGTATTCTCCAAGTCGAGCATCTCGTCGTCGAGTTCAACCTCGATCCGAGAATTCCCACGTAGGTAATCTATTCTGCGATTTCTTGCGATAGTAAATAGCCACGTACTCGCAGCAGCTTTGGCAGGGTCATAGCTCTCGGCTCGACGCCACACTGTGATCATAATTTCCTGAGTCAGCTCTTCGGAAATCTCCTCGCTCATACCTTTGCCCATGAGGAATGACTTTACGCGACCACCGTAGTACGTGTAGACGTCTGAAAAGGCAGCTTCATCGTGGGATTTGCCGATTGCAACAAGGTTGTCGCCCATGCGCTTGCGCAGGGCTATCGATGCATCGGACTTCGGATTCGGAGTTGTATTTGCTGGAATGATCATAATTACGCCAATTGTACGCTATTTAATTTTGCGTGGATCTGATCTTTATAGGCTTATTTTGCGTAGCACTTTACTCATTTCTAATGTATCGAGTAGAATTCTATTCATGGCTCAAAATCGCAGAATGCATATTGCCATTGTGGGCAGCGGCGCCGCGGGTTTGGCGGCTGCCTGGCTTCTAGCAAAGCGGCATCGGGTCACTATACTAGAGAAAGACGATCGGCTTGGAGGCCATGCGCATACTGCAACTGTCCCTGGGCCTGAGTTGCAAAAAATTGACACCGGATTTATCGTTTACAACGAACCCAGCTACCCGAACCTAACCGAATGGTTCAACGCCATGAGCGTGGCTACAGAAGAAAGTGACATGTCGTTCGCTGTTTCTCGAGACAATGGGAGCTTTGAATATGCTGGCGGTCCGGTATTCGGGCTACTCGCGCAGAGAAGTTTGCCATTGAAACCTCGGTTTTGGAGAATGCTAAGAGATCTGCTGCGTTTTTATCGCGATGCACCGAATAAAATCCCAGCCAACTCCGAGCAAACTTTAGGTGAGTTTCTTACCGAACACGGCTACTCCCAGGCTTTTATCGAAGACCATCTCCTACCTTTCGGAGCTGCGATCTGGTCCACCTCTAAAGTGCGCATACTGGACTATCCGGCGGCGTCTTTTATTCGGTTTTGCGATAATCATGGTTTACTCAGAATCAACGATCGGCCCCAATGGCGAACAGTAACAGGAGGTAGTGAACAATACGTTGAGGCCGTCAAGCAATCTCTGGGTAGCGGTTCGGTACGCTGTGATTTTCCAGTGAGTCGAGTAGAGCGCTTTCCAGGTCATGTCGTCGTGCACAGTCGGTACGGTGAGTCCATTACAGCTGACCATGTGGTGTTGGCTACTCACGCCGATCAAGCTTTGGCTTGTCTGGATGTATCTTCTAAAGATGAGATTGCATTGTTGTCGCCGTTCGAGTACGAATCGAATTTGGCTATTTTGCATACAGATATCGCTGTTATGCCTAAACGCAAGAGAGCTTGGTGCAGCTGGAATTATGTTGAGCAAAGCGGCAGCGACAATTCGCGGGTATCGCTTAGCTACTGGATGAACAAGCTTCAAAATATCGAGTCAGAAACTCAATACATGGTGACACTCAACCCGGATACGCCGCCCGCGGCCGACTCCATTTTGCGTTCCCAAGTCTATCAACACCCGGTTTTTACCGCAGAAACCTGGAAGGCGCAGCAGTCTTTGTGGTCGTTGCAAGGCGAGAACAGGACCTGGTTTTGCGGCAGCTATTTTGGGTCCGGATTCCATGAAGATGCTGTTCAGGCGGGGTTTGCTGTGGCCGAGCATCTGGGTGGCCTGGAGAGACCGTGGACGCTTGATAACCCCTCGGGAAGAATTGTTGTGCCTTCAACTAAGCTTGCCAATCTTTCAAAGGCTGCGGCGTGAATTTCAAAAGTAGCTTGTACGAAGGGCAGGTTTACCATCGCAGGACTCGCCCCAAGCTGCATGTAATACGCTATTCCGTGTTTTCTTTGTTGCTGGATTTATCTGAACTTAGCGCGTTGTCAAAATCACTGTGGCTGTTTTCTTACAACCGCTTCAATATCTTTTCTTTCTACGATAAGGATTTTGGCGAGATCGGCTCAGAAGCTTTGGCGCAGTATGTTGAGCGTAAATTGTTCAGTGCAAATATCAGCACGGTGCCATCTCGCATATTGTTGAGTTGCTATCCACGAATCCTTGGTCTTGTCTTTAATCCGCTGAGTGTGTTTTATTGTCTAGATGCACAAGGTCGATGCTTCGCTGTTGTTCATGAGGTCCATAACACCTTCGGCGAGCGACATGCATACGTACTGCGGGTAAATGATGTTGACAGTGCAAGTCAATGGATAGAACAAATCGCTGAAAAGGAACTATTTGTATCGCCCTTTGCACATATGAATATGAGTTATCAGTTTCGATTAAATCATCCTGAAGAAACTCAGGTGATTGTGATTCGAGCTAGCGATAAAGATCGTGTTGTTATTACCGCAAGTTACGTCGCCAAGCGAAAAATGCTGACGGCAAGACAATTACTAAGACAATTTTTCAGATTTCCTTTTCAAACTCCTAAGGTGGTTCTGGGAATTCATTGGGAAGCACTTCGTCTTTTCTTAAAAGGCGTTCCATGGTTCAAGCATCTGCCCAAAGGGTCAGGGTAGTTCATCTTGTAGCGCTATAAAGAACAAAAAACAATGTCAGAATTAGAAAATCAAACTATTTATCCATCAATGCCTTTTGCTTATAAACTGCAGCAAAGTCTCGGCAGTCTTATCGGTCGTCGCTTCGATCACTTGCTGGATGGTATAAAAATCGGCCAGTTAAGCATCACTTGGCCCGATGAGCACACGACTCGCCATGGAACTCGCGAAGATGATCCGACGCAGAACGCGCACATCATGCTTAATAACTTCAAACCTATTCAACAAATGATAAGCGCTGGTGAAAACGGTTTTGCCGAGAGCTATCTGCGTGGAGATTGGAGCACTGACAACTTACGCAACCTTTTTACGGTCATCATGAATAATGAGCGCGCGGTAGCGGCGATGACATCGGGGAGTCGCTTGGCGCAACTCATCAACTCCTTCAGACATGGTCGAAACCGTAATTCGGTGCAAGGGAGCCAAAGGAATATTGAATTCCACTACGATCTTGGAAATAATTTTTATAAATTGTGGCTTGACCCATCGATGAGCTATTCATCCGCTGTTTTCGAAGAAAACGAATCGCTAGAGGAGGCGCAGGACCTCAAGCTGATGAAAGCGGTTACGGCGCTTGATCCTAAACCGGGCGCGAAAGTTCTGGAAATCGGTTGCGGTTGGGGAGCCATGGCCAAAAAACTTGCGGAAGAAACAGCCTGCCATGTGGAGGGTATTTCTCTATCGCATGAACAACTCAAATATGCCCGCGATAACAATACGGTTATCGAGCACGGAACACAGTGGGGGAGTACGGACTTCAGACATCAGGACTATCGGCATGTTCAAGGGACCTACGATCACATTATTTCCATAGAAATGTTCGAGGCCGTGGGCGAGCAGTATTGGAATACGTATTTTGCCAAACTCGCAGAGCTTCTTGATCAGGGCGGTACTGCGCTTTTACAGGTGATTACTATCGCAGAGGAGCGCTTTGAGGAATATCGGGACAGCCCTGATTTCATTCAACGCTATATTTTTCCAGGTGGCATGTTACCAAGCAAAACACATCTACGACAGCTGATTGACAAAGCAGGGTTTGAGCTGGTTGATACCCAGTGGTTTGGTCAAAGCTACGCAACAACCCTTGCGCTTTGGCGCGAGCGCTTCGAGCACGCCCAAAGAGACGTTCAGATACAAGGATTTGATGAACGCTTCATGCGAATGTGGCGTTATTACCTTAGCTACTGTGAGACAGGGTTTAGATTTGAGAGAACAGACGTGGGGCAGCTGTTGCTGTGCAAACGATGATCTAAGCGCGTGTTAGCGACGTATTGTTTTCCAAAGATTTGATTGATTCGTCAATCAGATCTATCTGTCAGTGAGGATTACGTTGGATGAGTATCAGTAACCACGATGCTGCGGTGGTGCTATCGTGAAAGAACCTTTTGATGTTCTCTCATTTAGAAAGCTTGCATCAATATCCAGCGACGCTCCAGATTTCGATTTCATTGCGTTTTTCTCAGGAAATACTCGCGTTAATGGCTGGTTCAGTGACAGGTTTGGAAAACCAAGACGTCACTTTTGTGGAGATTTCCACGGGACATTATCTGGCAACACTCTCCACCTGCATGAAGAGCTTCGTTACACGAATGGGATAACCGATCAGCGGTTATGGGTTGTAGGAGTGTCCCAAGCCGGCGGTTTTACTGGCGAGTCTGAGTCACTGATCGGCAATGCCGTGGGTACGGTGCACGGCAGTACGCTGCGGATTGAATATCGAATGAAGTTACTGATCGAGAAGGATAAGTTTTGGGAGCTTGATATGGTGGATACGATGATTCTTCAAGCGGATGGCAGTTTGCACAACATTACGCATGTGTACAAATGGGGAGTAAGGATCGGTTCGGTGTCTGCTATGTACCTGAAGCATAGTGGATAGTGTTTTGATGGATTTTTTGCGTGGCTGAAATTAATATTATCCCCGCACGAAGTGACTGCTATCCATCAGGCATTAAGAATAGAAGCAACCTGTTCCCGCAACAAATGCTCAAAATGCTTTCGGGAAATACCATCTCCGAATTCTAACGACACGGGATGGCTGATCGACAGTCGTGAAAGAGCTGCGTAAGTATCGTGAACGCTTCTATAGCCCATGGCAAATTGTTCCAGCAGCTGTTGATCACTCGGTTGTCGATGCGTTTTCGGATGAGCCCTTTCAGGGTCTATAGAAATTGTTTTGGCTAATTGCCATGCTTGGTTATCGATGACTATCTGAGCCGCAGCGTTGAGCGCTTTTTTGATGGTGGTATCGTGAGATTTGAGTACGGCGACTGCGTGTTTTCCGGTCCTTGGGTTTTTACGATAACCTTTGTGAAACGTTGTATATCCGTTAGAGCGCCAAAATTCCATACTTGCAGAATCGTTTGCGAAACTTGCACCGACTGCTGCTATCCCATTGCACGTTGTACTTTTATTTATCAACTCATGTTCCGCGTGATTTATAAGCATCGAACCGATACCCTTACGCCGCATGCTGTGTGCAACAGAAATTCTGACCACTCTTGCAAAACCGGATGTCAGGTGGTTTGTCGAATTCGCAGTTTGAGCCAACAATTGTGCTAGAAGATGGTGGCGCAGGCGGCGTTGCTTTCTTAGTATTGCTTCATGTAGTGAATGCTCTATGCCATGTTCTACTGTTAGTAGCAGGACTCCCAAAAGGTTTTTTGACGTTTTCTCCTCTAGCACCCATAGTGAAATGTCGTTGCCATCGAGCAGGTGTTGCAAGTCTTTGACAGTAGTCTGATAGTGAGTATCTCGTAAAAGACCAAAGATGTTTTCAAGTTCTTGCTCATCGTTGAGTAACTTTTGTTGGGCGACTTTTCTAATGTTGACTCTATTTTCGTCAAATATTTTATCAACATTGTCGTATGAGCCATCCTTAGGTTGAGATATGCTCTTGGCGCCATTCAAGACAATGGCGTCGATCAATGATTCGATAGGGTCATCTGCCAACCATCTCCAGGGTTGCATAGGAGACAGTAGTAGCTGTGATTCAAAGTTCTGTTTGATAGGATATTGCATGCGTAAATCGAACGCTCTTCCCGAGCTTTCATAGCCTTCTACGGTAGTGCATAGAATCAACCGATTGTGGCGCGTCATTAGCGCTTCTAACAAGGCTAAGGGCATGTTGCTTGCCTCATCTACTAGTAACGTATCAACCTCGCATTTTTCGAGTTCCTGAACAGGAATGAAGTTTTTAGTACTGGAGTGGTCAGTAATACTGTGAAACGTTGATAGAGCAGAGCCATGCAGCGCAGTAATGCGATACGAAATATTCCTATCGCAAAGCCAGTTGGCAATTCGAGCTGTTAGTGCAGATTTGCCACGCCCTCGCTTTCCTACGATCGAGATACATAAGGATTTATTCTCGACCAACTGCGCACAAGCCTTCAGTAATAGGGAATCTTGCTCATCCTGTGCCAACGTCAATTCGTGAGTGGGACTGTGAAGTTTACCGGTTGTGTGGAAGGGGTGAAGGGGGAGATGCGTCTGTTCAGGAATTTCACCGTTTGCCCGGTATTTGGCAAGAATGATGTTATGCGGATATTTTTTCTCGGCGGCGTCTAATAGCTTTGTGAATCGGCGACTGAAATTGCTCGTCGGCGCATGTTGCTGATTGGTTGAGTGAAGTTGTGCATTTTTATCGTCACTAATTAGCGATGAACCGTTTCCATTACAGGCAAATGGGACGGCAAGAATCAGCACACCAGAGTGGGCTACGGTTCCCGCCAAAGCGGCTAGTAAGCTGGCATCCATAGGATCAGAGACTTCGTGCGCCAGAATAGTGTGTTCACTGCCCAGTAATGCTGATACCCGGTCTGATTGGTCCGTGTGACTATCGGCAGCAATACAGAGGATATCCTGCGTCTGTGCGAATTGTTTTAGCCAACCTTGCGGCGCCAACTCTATGACGATCAGTGTGCGATTTATGGTGCTTTTAGTATTTGTGAAGGTTTTGCCTATAATTCTATGCAAATTCAGGTGATTAGTGATCGTGCGGCGCGACATAGTTGTTTTAACTTCACATGTGAGAGGCAATTTAGTGCGTACACTGATCTCATCGAAAGCGTGGTGACTTTCGGTATTCCTCCTCCAAGTGGTATTGAGGCACGGAGCCACGAAGGCTATGGATGGCCACCTTTTTTCTTGTAGAGACTCCAGCTGCTCAGTCTACCTGAAGCTTGCAGGTTGAGCGAGCTAGTCGCTTCAGCAATTTTGCCGCCCGCGCACTGCGTCGTCTAATTTATATCTCGCGACAAAAAATTCTAGTTTTATCCAGACGCCGGTGGGCCGGCCATTCCCATTATTCGACAGCAAAACTTGCTCACATCCGAAACGGGCTTTTTACCGTTATGGTTATTTCGCAATTGCAATGGTTCACAGGGACTACTAAAATTCCCTGTAGTTCAATAGCTTATTTACATTTTGTGACACATTTTTATGTTTACGGAGTATAAATTGCGGTTCTAATGTTGAAATAACACTCTGGTGGCCTAAAATCCAATTCTGGAAGAACTTCAACTTATTGGAAACCAACTGCCAGTAAACCGGGTGTCGCGTTATTAATTTGAATGACTAGTGCCAGATTCTAAATTGCTGCAGTCGACTTTGCCAAATACAAGTGTCATTGAAGTAAAAGTAAATTACAGGTTCTGTTGGCAAGGTGTCGCAGTTTTATATTTGTAAAAAGTAGGCACCAGACGTTGAGTTTGGTTGTTATCAATCCATTTGAGAGGATCAACTATGATCAAGAAGTATTTTGCCCTAAGTGTTATTGCTGCAAGTGTTGCAATTGCTGGCTGTTCGTCAGATGACAATACTCCGGCTGTAGTAGCTTTCGTCGCTACGCCAGGTGTTGGTGGTTCATCGTACGATTTCATCGTATTATCAGAGGATCACACTACTCTTGAAGTAGCCATCAACGCTGCGGGTTTGGCTGATACGCTTGACAATCCAGCCAATGCGTTTACTATTTTCGCGCCAAATAACTCAGCTTTTACAGCGCTGGATGCAGATGGTGACGAGACGACTTTGACTACGGCTGAATTGATTGAACCAGCCAATCTTGCAGCGTTGGTCAGAATTCTTCAGTACCATGTATTGGGAAGTGACTTAACTGCAGCTGCAATAGCGCAGCTGATCACTGATGCTGGCGGCGACCCGGCAGTTCGGAACACTTTACTTGTGGATGCTAGCGTTGCTCAGACAGTAGCTTTTACGCTTAGTACTTCTGCAAATGAGGGTGTCGCAATTAACGGCGCCGATATTGACTCTGTTAATAATCTGCCTGCAGATCAAACTCAGACTCAAGGTCGCGTTCATGTAATCAGTTCTTTGTTGACTCCACCGGCTGCTGCTGTAGTTGTGGACCCACCAGTCGTAGTAGACCCGCCAGTTGTGGTGGATCCACCAGCCGGTACTGGAGCTGTTGACGCGACACTTGCTACTTCTGGAACTTTCGAGATTTTCCGTGCGGCTATTAATGCTGATTTTAATGGTTCTCTTGACACCAATGGATGGACGGCATTTGTGCCAAACGACACCATCTTGGGATCCGCGGGTATATCTGCCATGACGACTGTCCAGGTGCAGAATCATATCGTTGCGTCTGCGGCGAGTAATCCAGCTGCTTTGGCAGCCGTGACTACAATCCAATCCTCGTCCAACGTGAGCTACGCTGTTGCAACTACTGGTGGTGTAACAACCGTAGGCGGATTCGCTGTAGAGCTCATTGGGACTGGAGCTGGTGGTGCTCAGATCTATTCGGTTGCAGGCGTGCTAGCTCCTTAGATCGGAGTTGTATTCTCAGGAGTGACACACCATTAGGATTTGTTCGGCTGAAAAACAACGCTATATTGTTTGACGCTCAACAGGTCGGATGAGCTAAATTCCTGATGCTGAAAAGCCGGAAGATTTAACGATCTTCCGGCTTTTTTTTGGCCCTTTTTACTGTAAAAAAGCATTTCTATGACTATCCAAATTAATAGCCAATTCGATGGCGGCAATATCGAGATCGTCGACATAAGAGATCCGGCCTCGATAAAGCTGTCGATACGAACCGACACTTCATCACATTTCCTTCAATGGTTCTATTTCAGTGTCGCAGGTGTTGCAGGCAAGGAATGTGAAATTAGCATTGTCAATGCTGGGCAGACTTCCTATGCAAAAGGCTGGGAAGATTATGACGTTGTTACATCAGTAGATAGACATGGCTGGCAAAGAACACCAGGTCGCTTCGATGGCAAAGTACTTTCGTGGACAGTCAAGACTGAAGCTGACGTTGTCTGGTTTGCCTACTTTGCACCCTATACTCTGGAACAACACGCTGACCTGATTGCCGCTGCGGCGTGTGCGTCGGGTGTTGAATATGAATGTCTTGGGCAAACACATCAGGGAAGGGGCATTGATTATTTGAAGGTGGCAGCGCTTCCTACAGGCTCGTCCAACGATCCTGTCAATCGTGCCAGAAAGCAATTGTGGGTCATCGGTCGACAACATCCGGGCGAACCTATGGCTGAATGGTGGATGGAAGGTTGGATTGATCGCTTGCTGGATGAAGACGATGCGACTAGCAGGGCATTGCGGCAACTCGCCGATATTCATATCGTGCCCAATATGAATCCTGATGGAACCTTTCTTGGAAACCTGCGAACCAACGCCTTGGGCGTTAATCTGAATCGTGAGTGGGCGGCGCCGAGTTTAGGTCAGAGTCCGGAAGTTTATTTTGTTAAACAAAAAATGACAGACTCGGGTATCGATATAGCCCTTGATGTTCACGGAGATGAGGCGCTTCCGTATAATTTTATCGCAGGTTCAGAAGGTATCCCTTCCTGGAACGAGCAGAGGGATCAGCAGTTAATAGCATTCAAAGCTACATGGGCTGCACTCAACCCGGATTTCCAGATCGCTCATGGTTATCCGCGAACCCCTGTGGGGCAAGCCAATCTGTCGATCTGCAGCAGCCAACTAGCTGAAACTTTCGGCTGTCTTGCGATGACCCTGGAAATGCCTTTTAAAGACACGGCAGACACGCCCCGAGCGCTGACAGGCTGGTCGCCAGAACGCAGTGTGCGTCTTGGCGCCTCTTTCGTGGATATGGCTTATCTAGCGTTCAGTGATCGTCTTCTGCCTTAGCCCTAGTGTAAAACTAACTACTGAAACGCGGTTTCGACGAAGCTGCGTAGCTTCCTCGAATGCAGCCTTTCGGATTTCATCTCGCTAAGTTTACGCAGTGCGAGCATTCCAATTTCCAAGTGCTGGGCTACCTGATTTTGATAAAACTCAGTTGCCATGCCCGGTAGTTTGAGTTCGCCTTGCAATGGTTTGTCTGATACGCAAAGCAGCGTGCCGTAAGGTACGCGAAGTCTGAAGCCATTAGCTGCAACCGTCGCCGATTCCATATCCAGCGCTATTGCTCTGGATTGAGATAATCGCCTGACGGGTTCACGTTGATCTTGTAGTTCCCAATTGCGGTTGTCGACTGATGCAACGGTTCCAGTGCGCATAATGCGTTTAAGTTCGTAGCCTTCCAGGCCGGTCACTTCTGCCACTGCGCTTTCTAATGCTTGCTGAACTTCTGCTAGCGCAGGAATAGGTACCCAGACAGGAATATCTGCATCTAGAACTTTATCTTCCCTGACATAGGCGTGAGCAAGTACGTAGTCCCCCAATTCCTGACTACTTCGTAGCCCAGCACAGTGCCCAAGCATCAACCAGGCGTGCGGCCTGAGTACTGCTATATGGTCTGTTATGGTTTTCGCATTGGAAGGCCCAACCCCAATATTGACGAGCGTAATACCGCTGCCGTTATGGGCTTTGAGATGGTAGGTGGGCATCTGTGGCTGACGCTGAGGTGTTGTTCCGCTGTCACTCCCTTGACTGCCATTGAGTGTGGCAACGTTGCCAGGTTCCACAAATGATTCGTAGTGTGTATTCCCGTTTGCCATCATTTCACGTGCAATGCGAGAAAATTCGTCAATATAGAACTGATAGTTGGTGAATAGAACGTAGTTCTGAAAGTGTTCAGGCGCGGTGGCTGTGTAGTGAACGAGTCGATGCAGAGAATAATCAATACGCTGCGCTGGAAAGGGTGCCAAAGGCATCGGCAGGCCAGGTTCAATTTCGAGCGTGCCGTTAACGATGTAATCGTTAACTTGTGCAATATCGGGAACATCAAATGCATCCCGGAGAGACGTCGTAAAGGTCTGCGGACTTTTTACGGCAAGTGAAGAATTCGATTCCAGTGCAAAATGCAGCGGGATAGCCACGTCCGATTCTGCAATTTCAATCGGTTGGTCGTGATTATCGATCAGTAGCTTTAGCTGATGTGTAAGGTAGCCCTTGAACAGCCTAGGCTGGGTGATTGTCGTTGTATACAGGCCAGGTTGGTTGACATGGCCGTAGGACAGTCGCGAGTCCACCCTTGCGAAGGTAGTATTGCGGAATCGTATTTCAGGGTAGTAAGCGCGAAACTTATTGCCTGCCAGTTTGCCTTCCAGATAATCGGCAAAAGCTGCGCTAAGAAATTGCGTGTTGCGATCGTAGAGCTCAATCAGGCACTGAACAGCGTCTGCGGCTGAATTGAATTGCCTCGGCTCTTGCGGTTGCGGGGTAGTAAAGGAATCGCCCATCTCATCTCCGAATGAATTCTGAGATAGGGTAGCATATTGTTATTGGTCTTTATATTTAAGGTACGCCAAAGAGAGGACTGCTGCACCTGCGTAGAGGTATTGCAGGGTCTGAAGGTGATCGAAAGGGGCAAATGTAAGAGCGGCGCCAAGGATTAAATAAAATAGTCCAAGGTAGGTTTGGGAGCTATAACTTTTCAGTAATAAGTAATCAACCGCTCCTGTTTTTCTTGCTACATCAAAAAATCGCTTGTTGAAGGCGAGGCGGAAAAAAGACGAGCAAAAGGTGATGAGTACCAGTGCAATAAGATACCCAGCTCCTTCGGAATTGTCGTCAAGTGTAAAGCGCAATAGCCAGGATGCTGCGTATAGCCAAACTGCTGCTTTGAAGACTTTCTCCACTGCCAGCTGATCAATCCTGTTTTTAATCAGGTAGAAAAGCACGGCAAACACCACTGCAAGTATGACTACTGCAATGCCTAGCCGGCTATAGTCCTCTCGAACGATAAGAAATAAAGACAGGGTCCAAAAGTGGCTTTCCAAGTATAGGAAAAGCCCATCAATTGCGAAAACCGGTCGTGAGCCATGGTTGTCCTTGTATCGAAGGCTCTGCTTTAACGTTATTCTTGAGCTCTGATCGGTCAGAGCGCTGTACGCTTTCTTACTCAGATAGGTGGTTGCAGCGAATCCTATACCAGCTGATAGAGCCAGCAACCAGAGAAATCCACCAAAATCCAGT
The DNA here is from genome assembly GCA_047629055.1 of Halioglobus sp. GTDB lineage: Bacteria > Pseudomonadota > Gammaproteobacteria > Granulosicoccales > Granulosicoccaceae > Granulosicoccus. Next base: position 12,497 of record JBLHWG010000006.1, on the reverse strand, counting down.
AACATGCCACCCAATAAGATGCCGATTTTTAGAAACACGGTGACGAAAATCTGGAAGTTACCGTACTGCTTGCCACTGTCGTTATTGCCTAATTGTTGAATAAATAGGCTCCTCTGAGTTGTCCAGAAAAAAGCGTTGTAAATCCCGTTCGCTATTCCAATAACGAAGACCGCCAACAAAACATCTTCTGTGTGGAGCTGGGAGTTGCCGACTGTGTCGAACAAGGCTGCACCCGGAATCGTGCTGAACCATCCCACGGAGGCGACCAGCAGTAACTCAAAAGTAAAGGTTAGCGAGATGAGCTTCTGTGGTTTCCAGCGATACCAGATATGTTGCCAAGGCTGAAGAGCTGCAGCAAAGCTCAGCCCGGATACGCCAATCAGCAAGCACAGCCCTGGGATACCAACCCCGTGCTTCCAAAGGTACACGGGTAAAAAGAATGGCAACAAACCGATAAGAAGGGAATGCACACCCAAAAATTGATAGAAGAAGAGTGGGCTTCTCCGCGAATTCACGTTAAAAATCGTGTGTTGAAGGCGTCCTGAGCAGGTGCCACAACTAGTCAGTAGGTATCAGCGTCAGAGATGTCGAGAGTTTCCATCTTGCTGTAAAACCCATCTAGATTCTCAACTTCACCGTACCTGGGCATGCTATGCATGCGCGTGTAGGGTCTTGAGTTAACTTCAAGAAAGATACAGCGTTGTTCGCGATAGTCGGTTTCGATTCCCTTTTCGAAAATGACGTCGATACCAAATAGCTTGGCATCAAAAACGTTGATCACTTTGAGAAAGAGATCTCGGTTTGCTTGTGGGATGGTGTTTTGGTCGATAACTTCAACGACCCCACCTGGCGCAAGTGCGACTCGGTTAAACGTATAAATGCGTTCTCCGTCTTTTGGAGTGCTCTCAAGAGTCAGCCCCTGCTTAGCAAGGTAGGTCACAGTAACAGCTGACTTTACAATTGGATATATAGTAGGCCTAAGGCCCATGACTTCACGAATAGCGTTTTCGTCGTCAATTAATGTTGCGATGTTGTCGCGACCATTGCCGTCAACAAAAGGGGGGTATCTTCTGATGACCGAAACCATAGCATCTTGAGTGGCTAGAACACGATAGTTTGCTCCAGACAAATACTGTTCAACAACGCTGTTGGGCCACCAAACCTTTACCCACAATGCTGCCTTCCACAGTTCCCGAAAATTGTTTATTGGAAAATGGCTGCCCCTTGAAAAACCACTGACGTCTGGCTTTATGCACAGTGGAAATCCATGTTCCTTAGCAAATTTGTGGGCCGTCCAAGGGTTTAAGAACAAGGTGCCTTTTGCGTGCGGAATATCGTGACGCTCAAACATTTCACGTGCTTGTCGCTTGGAACGGCTGGCTTTTCTGACTTCTAGGGAGTTATAGTTACTGCAGCCGGCCATGTACTTCTGACTGATCCATGCATAGATCAGTTTTTTTAAAGATTTCACGATTGAATGTGTCGACTGCCCATCTTGGCATTTCTGGAAGTCGTGGCTTTACGGCTAGCTATTGTTTTCTTGACGCGACCGTAGAGCATCATGCGGGCAAATATCGGATGCTTGATGTCAGTGCGCTTGATCAGTTTCGTTGCCTGAGCGAGGCTCATCATGGAGCTACGAATAAAGCGGCACTTTTGAGCCCATGTATAGCTCTCGTCTAATAGATTAATAGGCATGGGCAGGAATAGATTAATTTCAATGACACGAAAATTCCCTGCAATAAGGTCGTCGGTACTGTCAGCCCTGACGCTCATCCGGCTGATTCCAAATTGTCCTATTTCGGATAGGTAGTTCGCGATCAGCTGCTGTTGCTCGACTGAAAACTGAGATGTGATATCGGCATAGCGAGTGAAGCGGTTGTATTTGCTATTTATCGGGTATTTTTCGCTATTGTTGATCGCTTCAGTAATCGTAAATACATCGTGTTCGTTGTCGTTGCGATTCGAATCGATACTAAATATCTCGAACTCTCTGTGCCCGGGCGCTGCTTCTTGCAACAGATAACGCTGAGGTTCATTTTTAAGGCGGGCGCGTAGGGACAGTAGCTGAGTTTGGTCGTCTGCGCGATGAATGCCGTGGGCATTCTGTCCCCATTCCGGCTTCAGGAATACTGGGTAGCCTGCCGGGTTTAGTAAATCAGAATCAACTGATTGCACTAGGCGCCATCTCTCCGGGATTAGCAGGTCGGTTGACAGCTTGGAAAACACTCCCTGCTCGGCAGAGAAATACTGGGAGTTAATTTGCCAATATCGCCAAGGGGCTGTACCAATTCGCAGGCAGCTGGCGATATAAGTAAATATCATTATGAGCGTAATGTGCATGACGTCCTACTGCCTACTCCATAAACGGTACAGGGGCAATTACTACAACACCCAATAGTACCGCGACACACGGCCTAGCTGCTACTTGTTGAATGACTGGATTCTTGCAATGTGGTTACCAAAGTTCAGGTCGCACAGCGCTTGTGAACAAGAATAGATGGGAAGGTTCCCGGTTAAGTATGAGAAGAATAGATTATGGAGCGCTAACGGTCAGCTCTCCAGAGCGATGAATCATCTCAAAATGTCTAAGAAAGCTCATTCCTAGTAGGGCTACGTTGCCATCCATGCCAGGATTTATGTGCGCTGGTACGTTTTCCAGGGTGAACGGCCCAATCGATACTTTATCTAGTTGTGTCGAATAGACGGTGACTTGCCCGTTTGCAGTAGAAACCGGGAAGCTCCTACCGCGACTTAAATGTAGCCGATCGGCTATGTTAGCCGGAATGCTGATCCCACTCGCCCCTGTATCCAGCAGAAATTTCACATTTTGCCCATTGGCGCTACCGGTAAGTTTGTACTGGCCATATCGGTCGGCGCGCAGAGTCAGCCTTGGTGTGGTCCCATCAGCCGATGTCCAGACGGTTAATTTTGCCGCCTCTCGACCCTTAATCCATTGATTCGCCAACAGTGTGCCGCCGCCAAGAACTAGCACCCACAGTAATACGATCATCCATCCGCCGATGGCGACAGTGGCATCTGGCGGCAATTTATCCGAATCATCGTCTGGTGGTCGATTAGAGTTGTTAGGCATGATTTTATAAATATTTTCGCAAGCTTTTAGGATTGCTCACGTTATAAGGACAATATACCTGCGGAATAAGCCTTGCTATCTGACATGAGCATCCCAAAATTGGGTAGAATTGGCGGTTTACTGCGTCAGGCACCTGATTAGATCGGATTTGCCGGTTTTGGGCTTAATATTCACAAGCCTTGCCGAAATCCTGGTCACTTAGGAGTCTCGTCCGTTTTTTAGCTAGGCACCGTCCGGAGAATCACATTATACCGGGCCATATTTCCCAGAGCGTGAGCACTTAAGATGACTGACCTTAACAATTACCGCAACATCGGCATTTTTGCCCACGTTGATGCGGGCAAGACCACCACTACAGAGCGAATCCTGAAGCTGACGGGCAAAATTCACAAGACGGGTGAAGTGCACGACGGTGAAGCGACAACTGACTTCATGGATCAGGAGCAGGAACGTGGCATAACCATTCAATCGGCTGCTACCAGCTGTGAGTGGGACGGACACCGTTTCAACATCATCGACACGCCGGGACACGTTGATTTCACAATCGAAGTGTATCGATCACTCAAAGTACTCGACGGTGGCGTTGGCGTTTTCTGTGGTTCTGGCGGTGTAGAGCCGCAGTCCGAAACCAACTGGCGCTATGCCAACGAATCTGGTGTTGCACGAGTTATCTTCGTCAACAAGCTTGATCGCATGGGAGCGGACTTTTTTAGAGTCCTCAAGCAAGTTAAAGAAGTTTTAGCTGCTCGTCCTATCGTCATGACTCTTCCCATCGGCACAGAAGAAGACTTTGTAGGCGTTGTGGATGTTCTGACAGAAAAGGCGTGGATCTGGGACAACACCGGTGATCCAGCTGCATACACCATCAGCGACGTTCCTGAAGATATGGTCGAGCTTTGTGCGCAATATCGTGAAGAGATGATCGAAAGCGCGCTGGAAATGGACGATGAGGCCATGGAGCGTTATTTCGAAGGCGAAATCCCTGACATAGCAACGCTGCAGAAATGTATCCGCAAGGGCACTATTGATCTTGTTTGGTTCCCGGCTTTCTGTGGTTCAGCATTCAAGAACAAGGGCATTCAGCCGATGCTCGACGGTGTGGTGTCGTATCTGCCTAGCCCGACAGAAGTGAAGCCACAGCCAGAAGTGGATCTGGAAGGTGTTGAGACGGGTGAATTCGCCATTGTAGATCCTGCTAAACCTCTGCGCGCCTTGGCATTCAAAATAATGGATGACCGTTACGGTGCGCTAACCTTTATTCGTATCTATTCTGGCAGAATCCAGAAAGGCGATACCGTGGTGAATACCTTTACCGGTAAAAACGAGCGAATCGGCCGTATTGTTGAAATGCACGCAGACGCTCGCCAGGAGCTCGACTCTGCGCAAGCAGGTGACATCGTTGCCGTGCTGGGTATGAAAAACGTACAGACCGGCCACACATTAGCAGATCCCAAATTTCCGGCGACTCTGGAGCCGATGGTATTCCCTGATCCGGTCATCTCTATTGCGGTATCCCCTAAAGACAAGGCAGGTTCCGAAAAGCTGGGTGTTGCAATCGGTAAGATGGTCGCAGAAGATCCTTCCTTCCGCGTCATGACTGATGAAGAGAGTGGCGAAACCATTCTTATGGGAATGGGTGAATTACACCTCGACATCAAGATCGATATTCTTAAGCGTACTCACGGTGTAGAAGTTGAAGTGGGCAAGCCTCAGGTGGCATACCGCGAAACTATTTCTCTGAGAATCGAAGATTCTTACACTCACAAGAAGCAGTCTGGTGGTTCTGGACAGTACGGTCGTATTGACTACACCATCGAACCTGGCGAGCCGGGTACTGGCTTTGAATTCGAGTCGAAGGTTACCGGTGGTAACGTTCCTCGCGAATACTGGCCTGCGGTTGAGAAAGGCTTCAAGCTGTCTATGCACGAAGGTGTTTTGGCGGGTTATCCGTTACTCGATTTTCGAGTTGTCCTGCAAGATGGTGCCTATCATGCGGTCGATTCCAGTGCACTAGCATTTGAAATTGCGGCTAAGGGTGCTTATCGTCAATCTATTCCTAAAGCGGGTCCTCAGATCATTGAGCCGGTTATGAAGGTTGATGTATTCACACCTGATGATCACGTCGGTGATGTTATCGGTGACTTGAACCGTCGTCGTGGCATGATCAAGTCGCAAGAGCCAGGCGCAACGGGCGTTCGCATTAAGGCTGACGTGCCTCTTTCTGAGATGTTTGGTTACATCGGTGATCTTCGTACTATGACTTCTGGTCGTGGTCAGTTCTCAATGGAATTCAGTCATTACAGCCAGTGTCCGAGGAACGTGGCGGATGTGGTAATCAAGGAAGCACAAGAGCGCAAGGCGGCTAAGTCTAAGTAGGTTTTTGCTCAAATAGCACGAAAAAGGGCGCTCAGAAGAGCGCCTTTTTTTTGTGCGCAATCAACGCGGTATGGGAAAAAAACCACTTTATTCGATCTATGGAGTGCAGCAGCAGTGGCCGTTTCGACAGGAGTTTAGGGTGGTTGGATGTACTGTTTGCTGAAATCTGGACCATTGACAGTCGGGTTTTCGAGTTGATTTCAGAACTGTCTGGATTCCATATTCGTATGAATGAAGATTTTTTCCTATTTTTATGCCTTGACGCTCAATCAGCCTGTAAAAGCAGGTGGTTGGGCGTGTAGGATATCCTTCTTGCTTACCAAATGACCGGATCCATGCTCGACTCAACACCTCACAACGAAAAGAGCTCTACCTTGTTGCCAGACACCACCGTATCCGTCAGAGATGTATTCGGACTCGATATAGATCTCACTGTTCCGGCTTATTCAACTCGAACCGGCCGGGTGCCTGATATTGATCCCACGTATTTGTTCGATTTTCGAACAACTATGGCAATTCTGGCAGGGTTTGCTAATGATTGGCGCGTCTTGATATCGGGTTTTCATGGAACCGGGAAGTCCACTCACATTGAACAGGTAGCGGCTCGTTTAAACTGGCCATGCCTGCGTATCAATCTGGATAGCCATGTTAGTCGAATTGACTTGATTGGAAAAGATGCCATCGTGTTGGAAGACGGCAAACAGGTTACGCAATTCCAAGAAGGTATCCTTCCTTGGGCTTATCAACGAAATGTAGCACTGGTGTTTGATGAGTATGATGCCGGTCGCCCTGATGTCATGTTCGTGATTCAGCGCGTGTTGGAAAGTTCGGGTCAATTAACGCTGCTAGACCAAAGCCGCGTCATAAAGCCACATCCAGCCTTCCGCTTTTTCGCTACTGCTAATACGGTAGGTTTGGGGGATACAACGGGCTTGTATCACGGCACTCAGCAAATCAATCAGGCTCAGATGGATCGTTGGTCAATCACGACCATACTCAATTATCTGCCACCAGAACAGGAGTGCCAGGTTGTACTGGCGAAGGCGCCTCATTTGCAAAACGCAGAAGGCGAGAAAACGATTGCTCAAATGGTGTCGTTAGCGGGTCTTACCCGAAACGCGTTCAGAAATGGAGATTTAGCGACGGTCATGAGCCCCAGAACCGTTATCACCTGGACCCAGAATCTAACCTTCTTCAAGGACATTGGACTTTCGTTTGAGCTGGCATTCGTTAACAAGTGTGATCCGGCAGAGCGAGCACTCATCGCGGAGTTGTATCAGCGCGTATTCGGTAAGGAGCTGAAGGACATTGACAGCTGATAAGCACCTGCATCGAATTGGTGAGGTTCAACCCCTAGGCGGTAGTGGAGGCAAGGGTCATAGTATTGCTGCACCGCAAGGTAATGATGGGTTTGGCGTGCGTGCGGGCTTTAGACAGTCAACAGGAGCCTGTGCCCGAGCTATTGCCAAAGATACTTCCATTGATATTACTTTCGATGAGAAGGCGGAAGAGGTCAATGGCATGGTATTGCCTGCGATCCCAGACGACGCCACTGAATTAGAGCGACTGCAAACACGGGGCAGAAGCGATGCTATCGCGTTGCATAAACAGCATCATGATGCCGCGACTCATGCTCGTTATCAACCGGCGACAGATACCTCGCAACGCCTGCATGCCATGGCGGAACAAACACGAGTCGAACTACTCGGTAGTAATGATTTTGAAGGCGTAGGGCGAAATCTGGATGCCACTCTGGACAGTCGGTATCAACTACTGTTGGATACTATTCGAAAGCCCGCTATTCCTCTGGATGATGTGCCCGTCGAGCCGCGATTAGGCATCGAGCACGCGATATCGCTGTATCTGCGAGAACAATTAAGTCACCGTCCGTTGCCAGCAAGCGCAACCGAGGTACTGTCGGATTGGCGTGGGTGGTTGGACAACGATGTTTCCACAAAATTTGAGGAAGCTGGCTTCGATCTCAATAATCAGGCTAGTTTTGCTAAGTCCCTTAGTAAGCTTCTCAGGTCATTGGATATTGATGACGGTGAAACGGCTGAAAGCCCCGATGATTTCAGTGATGAAAATCAAGACGCACAGGAATCTCAAAGCCCTGATGATGAGTCTGATGCTGGAGAGTCTGACAGCACTTCTATGCAAGATGACGGTGAATCTGAAACCGCTGACGACGACGGTTCGGCGGAAGAGGCGAGTGATACCGTAGAGCCTGAAGATGACATGCCGGAACGCAGCTCTGAGAATCCGGGCAGCGAGTGGCGAGCAACAGCAGGAGAGGCGAGTCGTCGTCCAATCAGTGATTATCATATTTACACGAGAGAATATGATGAGGTCATCAGGCCATTAGATTTGTGTGACACGGAGGAGCTAACTCGCCTGCGTCAAACACTCGATACCCACATCGGGGACTTACAGCGTTCTATCGGCAAATTTGCCAATCGTCTGCAGCGTGTGCTCATGGCACAACAAACGCGCTCCTGGGAATTCGACCTCGAAGAAGGGCAGCTTGATACCGCCAGATTAACGCGAGTTCTGACTGCGCCAATGATGCCACTGACATTCAAGCAGGAATCAGAAACACCGTTTCGCGATACAGTCGTGACGCTGTTATTAGATAACTCAGGCTCCATGCATGGCCGCTCTATCCGCGTCGCTGCCGTTTGTGCCGATGTGCTTTCAGCTACGCTAGAGCGATGCGGTGTCCGAGTGGAAATTCTTGGATTTACGACGGGAGCTTGGAAAGGCGGTAAATCCCGAGAGAAGTGGGTAGCCGCAGGTTATCCTACCAACCCGGGACGTTTAAACGACCTTCGGCATATCATTTACAAATCGGCAGATACTCCTTGGCGGCAGTCGCGCAAGAACCTAGGGCTTATGATGCGCAAAGGTTTGCTCAAAGAGAACATTGACGGCGAGGCACTGCAGTGGGCGAACTCACGATTGTTGCAACGAACAGAGCAGCGTCGTATTTTGATGATGATCTCTGACGGCGCACCTATTGATGATTCAACGCTGTCGACTAATCCTGGCCGTTTTTTAGAAAAACATTTGCGCCATGTCATTGCCCAAATTGAGCGTCAAGATGAAATCGAGCTGGTAGCCATCGGTATTGGACACGATGTAAGGCAATACTATGCCAAGGCGACAACCATCCATGATGTCGCGCAGTTAGCTGATGTAATGACTAGTCAGTTGGTGGAGTTGTTTTCAACCAGCCGTTCTGGACAGCCTCGTTAAAGATGGCATTTGCCATCTCCCAGAGCGTATCTGATCCTTTAGAAACCGATGCGCAACGGGTTTGCACCTGTTGCAGTGTTACGTTGAAATCTGGCCAACTACCGCCGTTGTTGAAGGCATTCAATAAAATCGGCTGAAGCCTGTCGACAGCTTTTGCAAAGCGGGCGTCAATGCTATCGCCGGCTTCAAACTCTTCCCAGCATTGACGAAGCAATGTGCCTTGATCCTCTGGAAGTAGTCCGAACAGTCGATCAGCGGCAGCCTGTTCCAGCAGGTGCGTATTCGGATTCTGAGCAGCATGCAGCGGCACGTCGCCCGCATCGATCTCCACGATATCGTGGACCATCAACATGAAAACGACTCGTTCAACGTCAACAGGATCGTTGGCGTGTTCAGCCAAAATTCGAGCAAACAACGTCAAATGCCAGGAATGCTCAGCACTGTTTTCAAATCGCTCTCCACTGACCAGGCGACTCGCCCGGTTAATTGATTTTAGTGCATCAATAGCGATTAGAAATTCAATCTGCTGGCCTAATCGCGCAGGCAGGGCATGCAGCCAACCCGGTTTGGCAGAATCAGGTGTGTATTTGGATGCGTTGTTATCGGAATCGGGTGGGTTGGATTTCATCTTTGTCCTGAAAATTTGACCATTTGGAAAAAAATTGCTTTAATCCAATCATAGCAGCGGTAGCTTGAGGAGTCTTAAACGTATGGCGAGCCAAAATTTCGAGCAGCTCCAGCAGGATCTGCATCCACCTTTGACGAGGCACGAAGCAAGTGTGGAGTCTGATAGATGTTATTTCTGTTACGACGCCCCGTGCGTAACAGCATGCCCGACCGGCATCGACATTCCGCTTTTTATAAGGCAGATCAGTACCGATAATCCCAACGGGTCTGCGCGAACCATTTTCAATGAAAATATCCTCGGCGGAATGTGTGCCCGCGTATGTCCGACAGAAACCTTGTGCGAGCAGGTTTGTGTGCGTAATACCGCCGAGGACAACCCTATTAGAATTGGCGAGCTACAACGATACGCCACGGACCATTTGATGGGGACGGGCAAGCAGCCCTTTAAACGCGCGGCAGAATCAGGTGCAACGGTTGCTGTTGTGGGGGCCGGGCCAGCAGGTCTTGCCTGCGCCCATCGATTGGCTCTCTATGGTCACTGTGTTGAAATATTCGATGCGCAGCCGAAATCCGGTGGTTTGAATGAATACGGAATTGCGTCCTATAAAACGGTTGATAATTTTGCGCAGGCAGAAGTTGATTACATTTTATCGATTGGTGGTATCGACGTGAAGCACAATCAGCGGCTAGGAGTCGACATCACTCTTGATCAGCTAAAAGCTGACTATGATGCTGTTTTCGTAGGTATCGGCTTGTCAGCAGTGAACACTCTGGGTATTGAAGGCCATGAGCTTGAAGGTGTCATGGATGCTGTTGAGGTTATCGCTGAACTTAGGCAGAGCGATGACTTGGAGGCCCTTGATGTCGCGCAACGAACTGTTGTTATCGGTGGTGGTATGACAGCGATTGATGCGGCCGTACAAACGAAAATGTTGGGCTCGGACGAGGTAACATTGGCCTACAGACGTGGCGAAGACAGAATGAATGCCAGCCAATTCGAGCAGGATCTGGCTAAGGTTAATGGGGTTGTCATTCGTACGTGGTTGCAACCGCTGCGCGTCTTAGGTGAGCAAGGCAAGGTCAGTGGCGTTGAATTTGCCCGCATGAGTATCGACACCGGTAAGTACGAAGCTACTGGCGAAACTCTCACCATTGCTTGTGAAAAAGTATTGTCTGCCATTGGCCAAGTGTTTGATGGAGCAGATGGGGTCAACCATATTGAACTGCATCAGGGCCGCATTAAGGTGGACGATGAGCGACGCACATCAGATGAAAAAGTCTGGGCAGGTGGCGATTGCATCGAAGGTGGCGAAGACTTGACTGTCTCGGCGGTACAAGACGGAAAGCTTGCTGCGGAATCTATTCATACAGCGTTACAGGGGAAGGCGAATGGCTGATTTAACGAGTAACTTTCTCGGTATAAAATCGCCAAATCCGTTCTGGCTGGCGTCAGCTCCTCCAACAGATAAAGAAGTGAATGTTGTCAGGGCTTTCGAAGCGGGTTGGGGAGGAGTGGTTTGGAAAACCCTTGGTGAAGACCCTAATGTCGTCAACGTCAATGGTCCTCGTTACGGCGCTATTTATTCGAGTGACCGGACGCTGATTGGTTTAAACAATATTGAACTGATTACCGATCGCCCGTTGCAGATCAATCTTGATGAAATAACGAGAGTGAAGCGCGATTGGCCTGATCGTGCAGTGGTTGTTTCATTAATGGTTCCATGCGAAGAAAATAGCTGGAAAGACATTCTTAAGAGGGTCGAAGATACCGGTGCTGACGGTGTCGAACTCAACTTTGGATGTCCGCACGGCATGTCAGAACGAGGTATGGGCGCCGCAGTGGGGCAAGTGCCTGAGTACATTCAAATGGTGGCTGAATGGTGTAAGCAACATACTCATATGCCCGTTATCGTCAAGCTGACCCCTAACATCACAGATATTCGTGGGCCTGCTCGAGCGGCGCACGCAGGTGGTGCAGATGCCGTGTCTTTGATCAACACGATTAGCTCTATTATTAGTGTCAACCTGGACACGATGTCACCGGAACCCTCTATCGACGGATGGGGATCACACGGGGGTTATTGCGGGCCAGCGGTAAAACCCATCGCTCTGAATATGGTGGCTGAAATTGCCCGTGATCCGGAGACAGCTAACTTTCCTATCTCGGGTATTGGAGGTATTACTACTTGGCGCGATGCAGCAGAATTTATGGCGTTAGGCGCCGCCAATGTTCAAGTGTGCACAGCTGCGATGACCTATGGTTTTCGTATTATCGATGAATTGACGCAAGGCTTATCCGACTGGATGGATGAGAAAGGTTACCAGTCAGTGGATGAAATAGTCGGCAAGGCGACACCGAACGTTAAAGATTGGCAGCACCTGAATCTTAACTACATAGCCAAGGCGGTTATTGATCAAGACTTATGCATTCAGTGCGGTCGCTGCCATATTGTGTGCGAAGACACTTCACATCAGGCGATTACATCCACCGTCGATGGAAAACGTAAATTTGAAGTTATTGATGAGGAATGTGTGGGTTGTAATCTGTGTGTCAGTGTATGCCCTATTGAACACTGCATTTCTATGGAACAGATGACATCGGGTGTTGATCCTCGAACCAATACTCCCATTACTTCAAAGTATGCGAACTGGACAACTCATCCTAATAACCCTTCGGCCCAAACCTGATATTTTTTGGCAAGCGTTAAGCTCGCCATTGCAGGGCTGGTAGACGGAAGAGATATAAGGCGAATAACGTTTGGCGGTGGTTTATCACCTTTCGTGCCTTGGATGCGCACCGGGCGGGGTAGTGCTTTGGTAATGTGTCGCTTGAACAGTTTTTCTGCTGTTCGGCCATTGCACACAATACAAGTCAGTTCTGGATGAATGTGTGCAAGTTTGGCGATATTGTTGGGTTGTTCGCTGTCTTTAACTATCTTGCTGTCCAAGCTGCCGGGACGTGTACAGCTAGCCAGTACGTCCCAGACCGCATAGCCATGATCGCGGAGCTGTTGGCAGCGGTGTCTGTAATCCAGTGATTTCGCAAGCTCATAGGACAAGGGGGCGGAGAGATTGAAATTTAATCCCTCAGTCCCCGTTTTCCTGTTGCCAACAATGGCCATCATGATGGGCCAGAATGCGTTCC
>JBLHWG010000005.1:0-38730 GCA_047629055.1 Halioglobus sp. | reverse complement strand
GTGTTGGTGTTGGTGTTGGTGTTGGTGTTGGTGTTGGTGTTGGTGTTGGTGTTGGTGTTGGTGTTGGTGTTGGTGGGTTATTATCAACCAACAGGGAACGAACTCTATCCGTAGCCTTTGCAGCAGTAGGTGCTCCTCCGCCTGCGACAATCAAATGCCCGTCTACAATTCTGGCGATAGGCGCAACCAAAGATTCCGGTAGAGTTCGAAATGTGCTCCAGTTATTTGAACGAGGGTTGTACTTCCAAACCTTGTTACCGGCATTTTCGCCACCAGTTGTATAAATTTCTCCCTTGTAGACGAACGTACCTGGTTCGGAATGCGAATTCTCATTCGGCATATCCGCCTTTCGAGACCAGTTGTTACTGACCGGATTAAAGGCATGTACTAAAGGCGTGTCTTGCGTGAACTTTCCCGGGCATCCATCGTGACCGTACTGACCACCCATGGCGTATATAACACCATCAACAACTGCTGTCGAAAAATGATTTCGCGGGCTTGGCATCCCAGCAAATGACGTAATGTCTTGCCAACCGGCAGACGGCGAACCAAGATCGTAAACAAGGTGCCTCGCAACGTCACAACGGGCGTTAGGATCAATTCCGCCAATCCAATGAACCTTGTTGTTGACTAAAGCGGCCCCGCCCGCAGCACCAGGCACTGGCAATCCTGGCCCACGACGCCAATCTTCATTGTCCAGGTTAAAGATCCATACCTTGTCAGATACTCGACCAGGATGACTGCCAATACGCCCACCGATGATCCATACATCTGCACCGATTCTGACAACACCGTTATGTGTTACCGCAGTACCATCATTTGTTGACGTAGCGCTGATTACGCTCCATTGTTTTGTAGCCACATTATATTTTTCAACAGTATTTGCAATCACTATTCCCGGTTTAAACCCGTTAAAAACGTAAATATTGTCCCGGTAATCGACAGTAGTCGCTTCAACGCGGGCCACCTTCATATCCGCCTGATTAGTCCAGTTCTGTGCTGCAGCACTACCAGCGGTTCCGAGTAGTCCCAGTACAATAATTGCCTGTACGGCGAGACGTGCTTTTAAATTCATCATAGCTAGTCCATCCGTGTGTTATTTTTACTATCTGGATGATTCTCCCCTAACTAATCGATTTTTATAACTTGCTTGGTACGAGCTTGTGACACTCTTAATATAAACTGCCCCCCTATTATCAAAAGTGAGTATTAGTCTGGAAAATCTGAATTTTTTATGCTCACCCAACCTATCAAATTTAGTCCTCACCAGAAATCGCTTTCATTCGTACTCGTTCTGGGCATAATCTCACTGCTTCCTTTGCAGCCTTCCATCGGTAGTTATCTGTTGGATTTTCTTTTCTTCCGAAACTTGGAAAAACCCAGTTTTTTTCTGATGCTGACCGTGTATTCTTTTACATGGGCTCTTCTTGGTGTCAAGTACGGTACGCTGAAGTTTAGCCACTAAACTTACGAAAACACCTGTCTAGCTTATTGCTCATCTATGGGGCAATTGTTATTGTTGTATTCATCGTCACTAACGCAGCTCAACACTTTATCGGCAGGGGCAGTACAACGGACGCCCTCAGGTATTTAGCTACCTATGTGGATGTGCTAACCGTTGGAATATTCCTCTTAATACGTATTTCGTTTGGTTAAACATGCGCTATCACAACAGCCATCTAAATTACGAGACCGTACAACTACACTTATCAGCATCACCGGCGCCTGTGTTTTTATGGGTATTGTAGTGAGAGAATTCTACTGTTCGTCATATAGCTGTCGCCAGGCGTATCTAGCGAACACTATCGGAGAGGAGCCTCACCAGAAAATTCAACACTACATAAATAATTCGCCAAAGCTGCTAGGCGACATCGGAAATCTAGAGTCATTCGCCCTCAAAAAGGGTTCTACGATTGAAAATGAATCCTTCTTAGACTACACGATAAGAGTGACCATGGAAGTCCATGGTGACAAGGTCAAGGGTATCTAGCTGTTCAGATGACGGGTAATGACTACAGCCAGATCAACAGAATCGAAGGCAAATGGACCTACCAGAATATCGAGACCTTTATAGACAGCTCAGGAAGAACCACCAGGTACGAACCGTTGTTTTGAAGGCGTGCGCATAGCCTAGAATCGCACACTGATGAATCGAAGGCATTGCTAACTCCCCCTTGTTCGTGGACAAGGAACGGTTTTCAAGCAATCTGCACAATTCCATCGTCTATTAAAGCGATTTTCTTGGCTCAACAATAGCGCTTGCAAACACTAAACCTGCCACCAAAGACATAAACAACAGAAAGGACTGAACACCGACTTGATCAATAGCCACAATTTGCTGGCCACTGACCACGCTATCCAAGCCAACATACACCTTGCTGCCCGGCACTAATACGACGATACCTTGCAATGTCACCAACACTGCTGGAGCGTTCTTCCAGCGAGCAAATAAGTTTGCGTAAATACCCACAGCCATTGCTCCCAGAAACGCCCCAAGAGAAATGCCCCATGCGGTGGTGACAACCGTACTGATACTAAAGGCGAGCACTGCAGATGCTATACCCCAGGGGCTGTCTTTGAGCCTAGCCTTGAATACCACTGACAGGCCACAGGCGAGCAAGAATACCGCCGGCCACACGGCCCAGTTGGGTACACGCAGGTCATCGCCGGCGATGACGTCGCCCCACAACAATACACCAATCGCCGAACCTAAGACTGATCCAAAAAACAGCTTAAACAGCACCATTAATGCGTCCATTAATCGGGCAGTACCGGACAGTAAATCACGAGCAGCGAGCTCACGTAATGCCACAGCTAAGGACAGGCCTGGCACAAATATTATAATACTGGACAGCACCACCAACGGCTGGTTAATGCCTGGATCTAACTGACTGATGCCCACCGAGCAACAAGCGATCACTGTGGTTGCCAACGGTTCCAGCATGATAGCGACACGTTGACTTTTACTAGATAAATAGACAAAACCATAGGCAATCGCCGAAAACACACAAGACCAAAATACATCGTGCCAACTGGCGCGCATCAGTACTGAGAACGCACCACCCAAAACCATAAAAGCCAACAGCGTGATGAAGCTAGAGTAAGGAGGTGGAGAAGTTTCAATGGCATTTAGGCCGTCTTTGGCTTGGTCTAGCGTGCAGACACCACTGATCAGATCGTTGACCATTGCGTCAGTTTTGGCCAGCGAGCCAAGATCAAGATCACCCGGTCGCACCCGCATAGAGTAGTTATACACCTCGCTATCGGGCTCACCTTTTTGCCAAAGACAAAACGTCAACGTGGTCGGGCTGACCAAAAAATAGCCGTCCAAGCCCAAATGCGCAGCCACCATGTTCAGATGTGTTTCTAGGCGAAAGGCTGGTGTGCCGTATTTATGCAGCATTTCACTGAGCTTTTTCAGGAATGAGCATTTTTGTTTGATGGTATGAGACATTCGCTACAACAGTGAATTTGAGGGCACACGACAGCCAAGACCAGCCCAGATGCCGCGAGTTTCACAGAATTACCAACAAATGACACGCACAAACAAAGGGCGATGAAATATTCATCATATTCTTCAGCCAAAGCAAGTCTGAATCGGTCAGTCAAATCTGATAATGCATCACTGTTTGGTGGCTACATCGTATTCCTCACCAAAACTATTACCAGTTTAAATTCGTTGAACACATGGATATTGTCCCGAAAGTCACGTTCAAGGGCCATTCACCGAGTTCTGCATTGGTCGCGTTTTACACGGTGCTATCATGCGACGCCCGGACAAAAGGCGATAGCGGACTGTCACAATGCCTAAAACCACAATCACTCGAATGTTATTAAACACTATTATGACACTGCTGCTCTTGTTGTCGTTCGCCGCTGTCGCAGTTATCGCTTCCCTCTATCTTGCTCCAACTTTCGGGGCTAAGCCATCGGGAGATACTCTCAGCAAAATAGAAAAATCCAAGCAGTCGCACAAAGGAATATTTGTAAATAGTGTAGAGACAGTGCTTAGTACACGTAGTCCTGGAGATTCTATGGACTTGTCCACGTATATCTTCCCGGCCAAGGATAAAAACCCTACAATGCCGCTGCCATCGGTTAAGTTTGACAAAGCCCAATTTAAATCTGGGGACTTTGTCTGGTTTGGACACTCCACATTGATGTTCCACTCAAACACACTGACCATCATGAGTGATCCGGTGTTTAATCGAGCCTCACCCATTCCTATCGGCGGCAAGCCCTTTGCTATGCAGGCCTCTCCCCGCATTGATCTGCTACCAAAGATAGATGTCGTCATCATTTCGCATGACCATTATGATCACCTGGATCATCTAGCTATTGCAGAACTTGCATTACGCGTTAACTTATTTCTCGTTCCGCTGGGCATTCAGGATCATCTTCTGCGCTGGGGGGTCTCAGCTGCCAACATCGTTGAACTGGATTGGTACGAAACCCATACCATTGCAGATACTGTTTTCACGCTAACACCGGCGAGACACTTTAGCGGACGTGGTGTCAGCAATCGAAATTCGACTTTATGGGGGTCCTGGGTCATTCAGTCTCCAGGTACTTCAGTTTTCTATGGTGGTGACTCTGGCTATTTTGATGGCTTTAAAACAATAGGTGATCAATTCGGGCCTTTTGATATAGCGTTTATTGAAAACGGCGCTTACGACAAACAATGGTCGCAAATACACATGCAGCCTGAAGAGGCTGTTCAGGCTGCAATGGATGTTAATGCAAAAGTGTTCTTTCCTATTCATTGGGGAAAGTTTGATCTAGCGAAACACCCATGGAAAGAGCCTATAGAGCGGGTTGTGCAGATAGCTGAAGAAAAGAACATGCCGATTGCGGCATCGGTTATTGGGAAGATTTTTCGGTTGGAATCGATACCGTTCGAGGCATGGTGGGAGAATGAATAGTATATAACTGCACTGCTGTTTGCCATCTGGCATTCAAACGCTCCAAAACACGGATTGATTAAACTGTTTATCGATCAAATTAGTCCGGATCAATCTCTCAACCAATAGAATCTATAAAAGGTAGTAATAATGGCTCAAAAGCGCAAAGCACGAGAATTATCGGTAACGGCCGCAGTACAATTGACGCCGAATATGCGCCGTTTGACCTTACACGGTGAAGAACTCGCAAGCTTTCCCGATGATGTGGAGGGCAGCTATTTTAAGCTAGTATTTCCCGGTGAGGATCCTGAAAAACCCGTATTACGAACCTACACAGTGGCGAAATATCGACAAGACCTGCGCGAAATGGATGTGGACTTCATGCTCCACACATGTCCCGACGGCACAGTGGGTGGTGTGGCTGCGCCTTGGGCCATACAAGTGCAACTCAGCGATAAAATAGGTATTTTCGGCCCAGGCCCTGCCACCTTCATAAACGCTGATGCAGACTGGTATCTTCTAGCTGCAGACATGACCGCACTGCCAGCGCTTGTGGCCACTCTTGGGCGTCTACCTGCTGACGCCAAAGGCTATATCATTATCGAAATCATTGCCGATGAAGATCGACAAGAGTTACCTATACCCACTGGAATAGAACTAATCTGGGTGGTCAACCCTAACCCTGGCTCCGATGACTCGCCGTTGTTTCTGGCCATCAAGGAGCTAGCCTGGCTAGAAGGCACAGTCGCAGTGTGGGCTGCCTGTGAATTCAAAACGATGAAGAAGACCCGTCAGTACTTCAAGCAGGACAGGAACGTCGAAAAGTCGCATCTTTATATTTCCAGCTATTGGAAAAAAGGCTTGCAAGAAGAAGAGCACAAAATTGCGAAACGCGACGACGCTGCCTGAGTTATAAGCAACCTGATTCAAATTTGCTTTAAGCTGATTATTCGTCATAGCCTAGCCACGTGAAAAACATAGTCGACACTTTTGTAGCTCCACCTTGCTTGGACGAGATTGAAATACTTTTCCACGATGAGTCTTTATTACTCGTATCCAAGCCCAGTGGACTATTAAGTTTGTCCGGCAAAAACCCCCTTAATAAAGATTCCGTTCATTGGCGTCTTGTTAAAGAATTTCCTTCCGCCACACTGGCTCACCGATTGGACTTAGGTACATCGGGCATCATGCTTGTGGCTCTCAGCAAACAAGCTAATGCGCATCTTACGAAGCAGTTCCAACAACATTCCGTGGTAAAACGCTACAAAGCTGTATTAAAGGGTCACTTGGAGGAAGATCATGGCGTGATCGATTACCCTATCGCGAAAGACAACTCTATTTTCCCACGCTTAAAAATTTGTTCAACATCAGGAAAACCAGCAGTTACTCACTACTCTGTGGAAGAACGGCAAGATTCGCCACCTCGAAGTATCGTATGTTTCAAACCTGCCACGGGTCGTACGCATCAGTTAAGAATCCACGCCCTCTCCCTTGGACACCCAATTCTTGGGTGTGATCTGTACGGTGATGACAACAGTCAAGCTTTGGCTGACAGGTTAATGCTGCATGCGACTAGTTTGGAATTCGTACATCCTTTATCAGGTGAAAATATGTGTGCTGTTTGTCCTTGTCCTTTTTAATGAGCCCAAGGTCAATAGCAATGGTGCTATCAGGCACCTCCGACTTACTGTTAAGAATCAATCTCTGATTTTTCTACCGTTAAACGGTTCTTCTCATCATTACCTATCAGTATAATTTTAATAAATCGATAAATGCCACTGTTCAATAAAAAGGTAGTAATAATGACTAGGAAGCGCAAGGCACACGAATTAACGGTAACAGCCGCATTACAAGTGACACAAAATATGCGCCGATTAACCTTACACGGTGAAGAACTCGCTAGTTTTCCAGAGGATGCCGAAGGGGGCTATTTTAAGTTTGTATTTGCCGCCGCAAATTCTGATAAACCCGTGTTAAGGACTTACACAATTGCTAAATATCGGCCAAGCCTGAACGAAATCGATGTGGACTTTATGCTTCATGTGAGTCCCAACGGCTCTGTGGCCGGTGTAGCTGCCCCCTGGGCCATACAAGCGCAAATCGGCGACAGAGCATCAATTTTCAGCCCGAGTCCTGCCACCTTTATTAACACTGATGCAGACTGGTACTTGCTGGTTGCAGACATGACAGCATTACCAGCGCTGACGGTTAATCTTGAGCGTCTACCTGCTGACGCCAAAGGCTATGTCATTATCGAAATCATTGCCAATGAGGACCGCCAAGACTTACGGATACCCAACGGAATGGAGTTGATCTGGGTGGTCAATCCTCACCCTGGCTCCGATGACTCTCCTTTGTATCTGGCCATAAAGGAACTAGCCTGGCTCCGCGGCCGTGTCGTCGTTTGGGCTGCCGGTGAATTCAAAACAATAAAGAAGACCCGTCAGTACTTCAAGCACGACAGGAATGTCGAGAAGTCGCATCTGTATATTTCCAGCTACTGGAAAAAAGGCTTGCAGGAAGAAGAGCATAAAATTGCGAAACGCAAAGACGCTACTTTTGCAGATCTATGCTGGCGTATTTGGATTCGCATTCGATCCAAGTTGGTGCGTTCGGGCCGATCTTGAAGCACACGCGCATCCGACGAGTATTGCGTGCACCTTGTTGACTAGTATAATGCTCAACTTAAACACACGACATTGAAAACGATAAAAATCAGACGGCCATGGAGCAAATAATCAAACAGAGCCGTTATCCTGTCACACACGGACATTTAAAACTTGCCAACAAAATCATCAACGCTTAGTGAAACTGCACTAGCGATAGCACAAGCCTACGCGGTCTACTTTCCTGAACGCCCTGCCCGGTCTAAAACCGTGCAGTGGATCAATCGCGCCAGACGCGAAGCAGGCCTGCAGAGCATTAAACAGGACCAGGTAAAACCAGCCCTTGAGGAGCTGCTTGAAGCCGGACTGATCGAGCCGACAATAGAAGGACAACGAGGCGTTAGCGCCAGAGGCCCAGGAGGCAAACTTGGCACGATAACCCGATTTTGTCGCTCGGCAATAGAAAATGACGTAGCGATTAGCCTGTTGCAGCAGTTAGATGAAAATTCGTACGAAGCAAGCCAATATAGATACCGCAATAACCTGCCGCATTTTATCGAGCAACATTTGCGCATTGCGCTGATGATGGATCAATATGATGAATTTTCCAGGGCAGAGCTAACGGACGAGACATTACTCTGGTTAATCGAACCCGCTGCCGCAGCCTATCTGCAGATATTACCTGATAAGCATCGTCAGCAAGCCTGTGAAACAGGGCTTCGTTTTCTCATCACTACCTTTCAGAACTCTAGTGTATTTGCAAAGACCTGCGCCACTTACGCTCCCGATAATACAGCCCTACTCCCATTAAACGCGTTTTCGCATGTGCTGCGAGGTGAGCTGACAAAGGCCACCAACTTGCTAATGCAAGTATTTACAAACACATCTGTCAGCAAGCCCGTACTGGTGGAGGCATATAGTATTCTTGCGTTGATTCACACCGTGAGTGGCGACGATGAAAAAGCACTTGCGTCTATCAAACAGACAATTGAAGCAGAGCAGCTCGGTACAAGAAAAAAAATACTATACCCAGCCAACACCGCCTTCAGCATGGCCATATTTGCACTTCTACGTAGTAACACCCAGGAGACCAATCAGCTTTTCGAGTCTCTGTTAAACGCTCGGAAGAAATTAAAAATAGACTCTTATTTCAGTGATCTTTTTGACTTTGCCCAACAGGCTCGATTACCGCAGACCTGGATGAGATCTTTCTATCTACCTGGCCCTCCATCTCTGGGCAGTGTGCTGTACGCCATCGCCAGTCGCTGGCATAGCGACTACCACATAGCTACTGACAGCAAGCAAAGCACTAGCCGTATTGAACGTCTGCTGCGTATAACCGGCAGTAACGGCTATGCGTGGCTGGCAACTGAGCTGCAAGGAGTTCTGGAGGCAATGCATGATGATTACAGCCAGCTACACGAATACACTCAACACCAACTCAATGAACTAAGCTCCGCACAGCGTCACAAGAAACTTAACACCAAAAGCCTGTTGACTCTGGTTAAAACAGAAGCGGTTTGGGAGTTTCACCTGCGTAGCCTTGAGCAACTGGCCCCGAAAAGCGCAAACCCCGAAAAAGCAGTGAAGGCAAAGACAGACAGTACACGACGACTCAAATGGGTCATTGATTCAGTCTCGCCTCATAAAGCGAGCGCCACACCGGTCGAACAAGTCATGGGCAAAAACGGCAATTGGTCCGCCGGACGACGAGTTGCGTTAAAACGACTGAAGGATGAGGCTGGCAGTTTGCAACACCTGCTGGAACAAGACACCAACGCTGCCGCCACCATTACAAAACACAGCTACGGTTGGAACGGTGCGACGACCTATGAAACCAGCGACCGTACGGTCTTTCAGCTCATTGGGCACCCACATGTCTATGACCCAGACGGTGGCCGCCTAACCGTTCAAGAAAGACCCGCTCAAATTAGTGTGCAAACACGCGGTGACGACTTCGTGCTGGCTGTCGAGCCAACCGGACACGAATACCACTACATCTCAATATTTGATGCACAACAAGGCCTCGTTATGGTCACACACTTCAACGCAGCCCAGCGACGCATCTGCGACACCGTACCTATGGACGGCCTTAAACTTCCCGCCGAGGCACAAGTCCGCATGCAATCGTTACTGAAGTCGCTCTCAGGCACTATGGCCATTCAAGGTGACACAACACTTGCAGCGGCTGATGTTCGCCTAAGTAACTCAAACCCACTGCTCGAACTCGATAGGCTCGACGATGAGTTAAGCGTACGTGTACGGGTCGAACCATTACCCGATTCAAAGACCTTTTTCGATGCAGGAAAGGGCGGCGCAATGGTGTACGTACAAACGACAGAAGGCTCGATACCATTACAACGGGATTTGACAAAAGAGCACGATGCGATGCAATCTCTTATTGCTAATTCATCCGTGCTTTCGCGTTTTTACGATGGCCGCAATACCCTCCTCATACCAGGCATAGAAAACGCGCTAGAGCTTGTTTCAGAACTTCAAAATGCCGAGATTCGTTGCATCTGGCCAAAGAATATCGCTTTTACTATCGAAAAGAAAGTGGAAACGTCGCAGCTGAACCTGAACATCAGCAGTGCTGCCACTTGGTTCAATGCCAGTGGAGAGCTTAGGTATAACAGTACCGATGCGCTGTCTCTTATCGATATTCTGGAGCGAATGACCAGCGCTCCAGAATCCCGCTTCATTGAACTCGACAAAGGTAAATATTTAGCACTGTCTCGCTCATTGCATAAGCAACTCGGTGCACTACAAGCATTTACTGCGAAAAGTACTGCAAAAAGTAATAAAAATGCAAAACATGCCCAGCTTCATCCGGTTGCCATGCTCGCCCTTGATCCACTCTTCAATGACGCCACAACAAAAACCGACAAAAAAGCGACTGAATTGCGCAAGAAAATAAAATCGGTATTCGATAATCCGGTAGATGTACCGAGCACCTTGCAAGCTGATTTGCGAAGCTACCAAGTGGAAGGTTATGAATGGTTAGCACGACTCGGAAGCATTGGTGCAGGCGCTTGCCTGGCAGATGACATGGGGCTGGGTAAAACTGTACAGACACTGGCGCTATTATTATCACGTGCAGAGTGTGGCCCAGCGTTGGTGGTGGCACCCACATCGGTTATCGGTAACTGGATTACCGAGGCACAACGCTTTGCACCGTCTTTGAATTTCAGTATTTACGGTACCGACACTAGCGATCGCAAAGAGACCTTAACCACGCTGGCTAATTTTGATGTTTTGGTCATCAGCTATGGATTGATGACGAACGATACCGAACAACTACAAACAATTCACTGGAGCACCGTTGTACTGGACGAAGCACAGGCAATCAAGAATACCAATACCCACCGAGCACGCGCTGCGAAAGCTCTGGGTGCTGATTTTCGTATCATCACAACCGGCACGCCAATACAGAACAATCTGATGGATCTGCATTCGCTTTTCAGCTTTACCAATCCAGGATTACTCGGTTCAGAAGCAGCGTTTCGTAGAAACTTCGCTTTACCCATTGAGCGTGATAACGACACAACCGCACGCACCCAGTTAATGCAGCTGGTATCCCCTTTCATGTTGCGTCGACATAAGCGCGACGTTCTGCAGGAGTTGCCCGCTCGAACCGACATCAATCTAAGCGTGTCGCTGTCCAGCGAAGAGGCCGTTTTGTATGAAACTCTTCGTGAAGAGGCGCTTGCGTCATTGAACACAGCGGATGAAACGAACAATCAAGCCCAAGTGAAGTTTAAAGTACTGACGTACCTAACCAAGTTGCGTCGTCTATGCTGTAATCCCAAACTTATCGCACCAGACTGGAAAGGTCCAGAGTCAAAGCTCGAGTTATGTATCGAGACGTTGCAGGAGCTGTTGAGCAATGGGCACAAAGCATTGGTATTCTCGCAGTTTGTTGATCATCTTAAGATAGTAGAAGAGCGACTAAAAACCACTGGCATTGAGTACCAATACCTAGATGGCAGCACACCACAGAAAAAACGCACAGAACGGGTTAATGCCTTTCAAAGTGGCAAAGGTGATGTATTTCTGATTTCACTAACCGCTGGCGGCACGGGTCTTAATCTGACTGCAGCAGACTATGTGGTACACCTTGATCCGTGGTGGAACCCTGCGGTGGAAGATCAAGCGTCTGATCGCGCACACAGATTCGGCCAACAACGCCCGGTGACCATTTACCGTATGGTCACCGCCGGCACTATTGAAGAGCAGATACAAAAACTGCACGCCACTAAAAGAGACCTTGCTGAATCGGTACTTGCGGGCTCGGATAGTTCAGCGGTTAACAGTGCTGAGCTGATAGCGTTGTTGCAACATGGTGTGGATTTGGGATGATGACAAATCAGTTAGTGCGAACCAGTTTTTATAACTAGGCAATTTTCAAGCAACGCCTTTACGCCACCGTATGCTTGCTTGGTAGAGGGCACCACATATAGGGACCAGCCAAAGTACTATTACAATAATACCCAACGTCGCAGCGATGGGCCGAGAGAAAAACCCCATCAATTCTCCGTCAGCTTTGATCATCGATGACATGAAATTATCCTCGAGCATAGTACCGAGTACAATGCCGAGTATGGTAGGAGCAACCGGGAATCCGTTTTCTTCCATGAAGTAAGCTAGCACACCCATGGCCAACATGACGCTAACTCCGAACACTGTGTTATTGATTGCGAACGAACCAACGATGCAGAACATTAGAATTATCGGTATAAGCACATGTCGTGGTACTCGTAGTATCTGGCGCGACAGACGAATAGCTAAAAAACCTAATGGTAACAGTGCTAGGTTAGCAATAAAAAATGCAATAAATACAGCATAGATTAATTCAGGTTGGTTAAGAAAAACTGTGGGACCGGGGTTCATGCCCTTCATATACAACACGCCAATAACAATAGCGGTTATTGAATCGCCTGGAATACCAAAGACAATGGTAGGTACCCAGGCACCTGCGAGCCCAGCATTATTTGCAGTACCGGCATCTACCAATCCTTCAATATGGCCAGTACCAAATTTCTCTTTGTTTTTTGAAAACCGCTTTGAAACTGCATAGGCGATCCATGCAGCGATGTCCGCCCCTGCACCCGGCAGAATACCGACAACAGCGCCGATAACGCCACCTCGAAACACATTTCGTTTGTACTGTTTTAATATAGATCCAATACCGTGGAACACATGTTTGATGGGTTGTTGAACAATTTTGGATTGCGTGTCCGTGGAGACCATGAATCTAATCACTTCTGATATAGCAAACATGCCAATCATCGCGGGAATAAAACTGATGCCGCCCATCATTTCAACGCTACCAAACGTGAAGCGTGGATGCCCTGCAGTGATGTCGATACCAATAGTTGAAATAAACAGGCCAATTAGTAGCGACACTACGCCCTTAAGCGTCGAGCCTGTGGAGACGATAACCGCGCAGGACAAACCAAGGCAGGCTAACCAAAAATATTCATACGACGAGAATTTTATGGCAAATTCGGCAAGCATCGGAGCCGTTAACGCCAGGACTATAGATCCCATTACTCCGCCAATAACCGCGCAAACCAAGCTAGTGCCTAGTGCAAGTTCGGCTTTACCTTTGCGCGTGAGTGCGTAGGCTTCATCGCAGTATGCCGCTGAGGCTGGAGTTCCTGGTATGCGCAGCAGCGCACCTGGAATGTCTCCGGCAAAAATGGCCATAGCCACCGTGGTCACAATGCAAGCAATGGCCGGTACAGGGTCCATGAAAAAAGTAAACGGTACTAATAATGCCGTGGCCATTGTCGCGGTCAGCCCGGGTATGGCGCCGACAAACAGACCAAATAAAGCAGCAAGCAGCATGACGCCTAGAACCGAGGGTTCAAGTATCAGACCAAAGGCTTGAAATATGACGTCCATAATTTTCTAATAGACTAAGCCTTGCAGCCAACCGGGAGGTAACGGTACCAACAGCACTTTAGCAAATAGAATTTGAAGAACTGCGGTAGTGACAATAGCAAGAAGGGAGGCAATAAAAAATGACGATCCCAATCGATAAAGCAGAATAAAAATGGCGGCGGTGGAGATGGTTATAAATCCAATTTGATCGGATAGAAGAACGTAGAAAAGAGGAATTAATATAACCAATGCAGCATTAATTCTGGCAGGATTTGATTTAGCGATATTGCGTAAATCAACCCAGTGCGCGCCGAAACTATCAGCCGACTGAGGTGCCTGCACTCGTCTGGCGAGCAATCCCCGCACTATCAATATACATCCACACCCAAATAAACCTACACCAATCACTGTAGGAAACAAATTTGGGCCATAGTTCTGGCCGTGCAAAGACGGAAAGGTGCGCGTGTAAGTTATTTCTGCAATCGCAAAAACAACTAGCACGGCACCTATGATTGCGTCGTTAAAGCGCATGAGAACTAACCCTGCACTCTACACAAATAGCTCAACTTACTTGGCAAGCCCGACGGCCTTCATGACAGTTCCCAATGCTGCATCGCTGGATTCCATCCAATCAGCAAACTCCGCACCTGGCTTCCAGACAAGACCAAAACCTCGGCCCTTCATGAATTCTTGAAACTCAGCTGAATTCCAAACTTTCTCAAACGCTGCTGTCAAAGTCGCCGTCGCTTCTTCGGGCATACCCTTTGGTCCGGCCAATCCACGCCAGGCTGCCATTTGCCAATCGATGTTTGCAGCTTCTATTAGCGTTGGAACATCTGCAAAAGCTGCATTTCTATCGGTGTCCATAATGGCCAATGATTTTACTTTGCCGGCGTCTATTAGCGCGCTAGCTTCTACAATCGAGCATGTAACAATATCAACGCCGCCTGCTGCAAGCTCTTGTAAGCCAGGCGCAGCACCTTTTGAAGGTACCCAGGGTGCCGCATCAGGACTAACACCAGCCGTATCTAACATACCGGCCAATGCCAAATGCCAGATGCCGCCTTGCCCTGTTCCCGATGCTTTGTGTTTGCCAGGATTGGCTTTAATGGCATCGATGGCATCTTGCACTGTCTCCCATGGGGAGTCTGCACTAACTTGAAAGCCAGCTGCATCGTAGTTATACAGTGCGATTGGGGTGTAGTCTTTTCCGTTAAGTTCAGTGAGACCGGCCCAATGCATCATACCAATTTCTACTGTTGCAACACCTATCGTATAGCCGTCGGGTTTGGCCGTAGCAATTGCCGAGTGACCCACAACACCACTACCACCGGTACGGTTAACAACATTAACCGGTTGTCCGAGCTCCTTTTCAAGTAGAGACCCAATCATACGTCCGGTAGCATCTGTGCCACCACCTGCACCCCAAGGCACAATTAACGTCACCGGACGTTCTGGATAGGCCGCCATCGCTGACGAGCTGATTATGCCTACAGCAAGTGCAAATACGCTGGCAGACGTGGATAAGGTTTTCAAGATGGAACGATTCGGATTACTCATTTATTTTCCTCAAGTTATTAAATAACTACTCGTGCCTTTAGCCAGCTTGTTATTTTTGCCGTAGTCCAAAGGTGATGGGCTGGTTCAACTAAACCGTAATAATTTGTAAAGCTAACATCTATTGAAAAAACTACCTTACTAGTATAGAAATACTACGTCAATGTATTCGGCGATAGCCTCCAAACCGTTTATCGGTTGCGACACTGCGTCTAGGAAGCATGGCACATGAACTCCGATCAACGTAGGACTTAACGCTGTGTAGACGCAAGCAAACAGTTGTTTATAACTAGTCATCATCCATTTTTATCAGTCCTGTTTCGCGATAGGCATCTGCAGCCTCACGAATGTGCGCATTAGAACTAGGATGATCAGCATAGGAACAATTCAATGGCCCGTATTCTAATTTGCGGCATGACCACCGCCGACTTTGTTTTTGGCGTGCATACAATGCCTGAGCGAGCTGAAAAATATGTTGCGAACACCGCGAAGATGATCATCGGAGGGGGTGCCGCAAATGCAGCCATTGCCATAGCGAGGCAACAGGGTTCCGCCAGCCTCGCTGCTCGTATCGGGGATGACTGGGTTGGCAAAGCCATTATGCAAACACTCGACGGTGAGAAGATCGACTGCTCGTTTCTGCATGTTTGCAAGCATGCAACTACTTCGTTTTCTTCCGTGTTAATAGATGCAACCGGCGAGCGGCAGATCGTAAATTTTCGCGGTGCAGGCTTTGACGAACAACCCCACTGGCTCACCAGCGACACACTGCCAGAATTTAGAGAAAGTGAGCACGACAATCGACCGTTCGATGGTGTGCTTACAGATACGCGCTGGACGACAGGCGCGGTTGCTGTATTGCAAATGGCACGTCGAGCCGGAGTGCCGGGCGTGGTTGATGCAGAAGCGCCCATGTCCGACCGGATACTGAATATTGCCTCTCATGTTGCATTCTCCAAGCAGGGACTCACCGCCTACACCGAGATTGAAAACACTGAAGAAGCCTTAGTGGCAGCAAAAGCTAAACTAGATGCCTGGGTTTGCGTAACGGACGGCAGCAACGGTGTTTTTCACCTGCAGGATGGCAAGATGCGGCACACACCGACCCACTGCATAGAAATCAAGGACACGTTAGCCGCGGGCGATGTCTGGCACGGTGTGTTTACACTAGGCCTGAGCGAAGGACAGGATGAACAGAGCGCTATTGAATACGCCAACGCCGCAGCCACTTTAAAGTGTGCTGGCCTAGGCGGCAGTATGGCAGCACCTACCAGAGAGCAAACCCTGCAGTTAATGCAACAAAAATTATAAACGTGCATTAGTAATGATGATTACTACAACTTAGTCGCATCAAGTAAGTCTGCGTATTCAAAAGCGCTCAAAATTTGATCTAACCCAGTTTTGGATCTGCCAAAATAACTGCACTGTATTAGCCACGCGTTGCCACAGCATCGTCATACGCCCTAACACACGCCAACGCATTTTCTCTAACTTCTGCGGCGCTATTCCCAGGTTTATACAAATTAGTGCCAATGCCGAATCCGGTAACCCCGGCAGCGATCCAATCAGAAAAATTCACTGGACCCACACCACCCACTGCAAATGTGCGCGTGCCCACGGGCAGTACAGCTGATATTGCAGCAAGCCCCGTTGGCCCAATCAGCATGGAAGGAAAGAATTTCAAACCATCAGCGCCGTGTTCAAGTGCATTAAAACATTCAGTAACCGTTAACACTCCTGGATAGGATGCTAAACCACAATTCTTGGTTGCTTTGATCACGTCACGCACCATATTCGGGGACACTACCAGCACACCACCCGCATCAGCCACCTGGTCAACCTGTGTAACCGAAAGCACTGTACCGGCGCCTATTTCTGCATCTTTACCCAAAGCCTTCGCCAGAGACTCTATGCTTTTTAAAGGCAGTGGTGAATTCAGAGGAACCTCAATCTTGGTTATACCGGCCTCGATCAAAACTTCTCCAATACCAACCGCCTCGTGTGCCTGCACACCTCTTAAAATTGCGATAATTTCACGCGCCATTAAGTTTCTCCTCTATTTTATTGAAAGCCGTGATGAGCCCAAGTAATGTCATGACTTCCGCGTCTAGTACGTGTGACTGTGCAGACTCCAAAGCTAGAGCATCCGAATAGGTTTGGCAAAGTGACGGCCCACTTTGCTAAGTCTCATTTTTCTGGACCAATGAACGGCAAGTTTAGTAAATTCATTGTGTTCTAATACATTAGTTAACGCAGTACTTAATTAACCTTAGTATCAAAGGCAAATAATCCTATGAGTAAAATTGAAAGGCTACATACCAACAAGCGCATGAGCCAAATTGTTGTTCATGGCGATACCATCTACCTTGCAGGCCAGGTAGGTACACCCAGCGCAAGTGTTGCTCAACAGACACAAGATTGCTTGGTAGCTATCGACAAGTTACTGGCTGAAGTGGGTTCAAACAAAAACCATCTGTTGCAAGCAACCATCTGGCTTGATGATATGGCAGATTTTAAAAAAATGAATGAAGTCTGGGATGCTTGGGTTGCCGATGGACATGCTCCAACTCGTGCCTGCGGCGAAGCCAAGCTCGCCACCCCTGAATACAAGGTCGAGATCATCGTGGTTGCAAGCGTTGGCGAAGACTAAAGTTAAGTCTTTGCCAACCAGATAGTATGTTTTGTGCCCTTATTGCCGTGGGCGTAAACATACTTTACAGACACCTTTAATCCGCATGTACGAAGCTTTTTGGCAAAATGCGGATCAGGGGTTGCAGACCAATAAGCCAGCACCCCATGGGGGTTAAGGCGTTCGCGAGCATACCCAATGCCCTCAGGAGAGTACAGCCAATCATTGCGATCCGAACTGAACGCTTCAGGACCATTGTCCACATCAAGCGCGATAACATCGTAGTCTTTTTCGGGGCTACGCAGTAGGTCACAGACATCGCCGTGATAGATCGTTGTGCGCGTGTCCGAAAGCGGATAGTCAGAATAACTGCCCAATGGGCCTTTGTTCCATTCGACGACTTCAGGAACGATTTCAGCCACAACAACCGTGGAGTTGGGACCCGTTGCCGCCAGGGCTGCGGCAAGCGTAAACCCCATACCCAGCCCACCAATCAAAATACTGACACCATCCCTCTGTTCAAGCTGCTGACACGGCAGCCTACCCAGAGCATCTTCAGAACCATGCTTGCGTGTGGACATAAGCTCACCCTGTCCAGATAGGACAATTCTGCAATCGTCCTTACCCTGATACAGTTTCAATACAATGTCGCTACCGGGCATTGCAGCCTGTCCTATAAGTGTTGGACGTTTCATTTTATGATTTCGTAGTCAAATGGGGTTAGAGCAGATTCCACCGGAATGACGCGCTCAGGGAGTATAGAGCCAAGGCAGTGGTGTTTATCTTAGCGTTGACAACGGAAAGCGCAATGACAGGGGGCCTTTAGGTGTCGCGGATGCCAACAAGCCATCGGTCATAACATTCTGCAACATCCGTTGCTCTGAACGGGTGGACAATCCTTTAATTCTGGACTTCGGGTGCGGCGGTGAGCCGCATGAGTTCTAGCCTTGTGGGAGTTTTTGTCATTATGGGCCGATATTGAAAACTATCTATGTAATTGTTTATATTAGATTAAATTTCATATTGTTAGTAAATTGGCCGATATGATCCATATTTTAAGATCCCAAGCAGTGTACTCTTGTCTTTTCTTTGCACGAATTTCTTGGCTCAAGAGGTGGTTAACCTTCACCCTATTGACACCTAGAGAGAGAGAGAGAGAGAGAGAGAGAGAGAGAGTACATAGGGTTCAAGCCTATCGCACAGTTAAACGCACTACTCCGCGAAGTAATTTTCAAGGCGAGGATAATTAGATGAAACCACCGACAGCAATTTATATCCTTTCATCAGCCACGAATATAGTTTATTAATTGCATAGTAGAACTTACCTACTTAGCGTTCTGAACGGGAATCTCCTCACCCAAAGCAGCAGCTTTTGCACCAAGATGAACAGACATACCGAACATTCCCTTTAACGGTACGGAAACATGCAAGGCATCAGCCTGTTCCAGCAACGTGGCCACTAAAACATACCCGTGCTCCAACGGCAAGTCATCACGTGCCAGCAACACGTAGGCACCATCGTCAACCAGCACTTGCATAGGCATCGGCGCATAGTCTTCAAACGGAGATTTAGCATTGAACAATGCGTCGGCCTGATCATGGGACAACACGGCCAGTTTAGCCTGATCAGTCTTCAACAAGCTGGCAACACCAACGGATGTTCTGGAGCGACTCACCATCGCATTAGACTTCGGCAGATGATCGGCAATAATGGCTACCCAGGTATCAGCGACTGCATCTCCTATGAGATCGCTACGGGATGTCAATATCTGCAAATGGCGTTGTCGAAAGACATCCCATTGACCGTAAGGCGTGTGAGCAATGGTGTTGCTCGACAGCAATAACGTCGACACGCCCAACAACCACGCACGCCTGGAAATGACTTTTCGACCGAAACGGTGACCTGCCGCTAGCGAGGCCACCGTCGTCGCACTTTCTTTTTGATTCACTCAGTTCTACTTAACAATGTTTAATCGGAAAATATTTCCATAGGACAGATAGTTGAAACCACATAGTTCGGTACATCAACAACATTGCCGATGCGTAAATCGCAAGCAACGCTTGTCACTACAAATGCTTGCTCTCGTGTTAAGCCTTTGGTGGCCTGCAGCCAATCTAGCATTTGCAGCAGGGAATTCCGCGCAGCCATAGTGATGTCATTAGATAATTGGGTCAGAGGTCTAATTTTCTCGCTGTCCAGGTAAGTCCATTGAGGAGGAATTTCTCCAGCTTCTTTGAAAGGAAAACCTACAGTTGCATGGAAGCTGTCTGGCTCAAGTGCCTTTATCTGCGACCCACCTTCAAAATGTGGTTGCTTGATTAACGAACCTAAACCTTTGCGAATTTCTGTCTGTACGGTTACCACGCCACCCATCTCGATAGCTGTGCCGGCTACTTCTCCATCGCCCTGTGCGTAATGCAAGTCGCCAATAAAAAATCCACAGCCATCTATGAAGCAAGGCAATAGCAATGTGGTGCCTACAACCATTTGCTGCACATCCATATTCCCACCGTTTTCACGCGGCGGGATGGTTCTTAAACATTCCTCTTTGTGCGACCCATTTGGTCCACAAATATCAGCTGGTCGAGCACCGGTGGGTTCTGGAGGCAATGCCACCCCGCCAGCCGCTGCAAGATCCGACTCTCGCCTAAGCCACTTTTCGACTTCTTCTTCACCAGGTAGCACACCAAC
This sequence comes from Halioglobus sp., assembly GCA_047629055.1. Classification (GTDB taxonomy): domain Bacteria; phylum Pseudomonadota; class Gammaproteobacteria; order Granulosicoccales; family Granulosicoccaceae; genus Granulosicoccus. The sequence continues at coordinate 18,459 of JBLHWG010000005.1, read as the reverse complement.
TGAACCCATAAAAGCGCTCATGGGGATCTTCACACCGGGAATTTCTGCTGACACAGCCTCGAGGCTATTCGTTGCCCAATTTGCGACGAAGGGTTCAGTGAATAAATCAGGCAGAAAACCAAAGCCTGGAATAAGAGTGGTGTAGCCGTACTCATCAGGCTTGATGTTAATCAACTTAACCGCAAGTACATCACCGCGCTCAGCACCTTCGATGTAGATGGGCCCTGTCATTGGATGAATGAGATTGAGGTCAATAGCCAGTACATCTTTTGGCAGTGAGTCGATAGTCAGATTGGAATCAAGTGCATCACGAGTGTGCACGACAATCAGGTCTCCCGGGTTTGCCCGAGCTATCGGTTTGATCGCAGGGTGATATCGATTAAAACAGTGAGGATCATCTTCACAGTGCTCTCCTTGTTTAAGGACCTCTACTGTTGTCTGAGTTTTGACTTTAGTCGTATCTGCGTGTGCTGTGGCCAGTAGACCGGATGCAAGGGATACGAGCAATAATGAACTGTATCTTTTCATAATGAACGCTCAAATTTGAGGGGATTGGGTCAAACATGATCGTTCCACAGTATCACAGATATAGTAAATTCAAGTAGAGTCAGAACGGAATATTCTAAGGCTTCTTTCAACGGGCGTTTTTTATAAGTTATAACTTAATATAAGCCAAAGTATTCACTCTGCTCCCACTCCGATACCGTCTGATGATAACGCTCCCACTCTGATCGTCTTATACGACTTAGATAGTCAACAAAAACATCCCCAAACTCACGTCGCATAAACGCTGAATTCTCAAACGAGTCGATAGCACTAAGCAAACTTGTAGGCAAATATTCTGCGTTTGCGTCATAAGGAGTCTCTACAGCATCCGGTGCTTGCAACTCCAAGGCTACACCATCAAGCCCTGATAAAATTTGACTAGCAAAATAGTAATAAGGATTGGCAGTCGGCTCAGCCACTCGGTTCTCTACACGTGATGCATTATCACCGGGTTCCATAAGTGCTCGTATCATCACCCCTCGGTTATCACGGCCCCACTGGATACGATCGGGTGCAAGTTGATGCGGAAGATATCGCTTATAGCCATTTACTGTCGGGGTGGTTAGTAGGCAGCAATCTTTGGCATGTTCTAACAGGCCTGCAATCCAGCCATTGGCAACACGACTTAGCTCATGGTTAGAAGGCGGCATCATCAGATTTTCACCGGTATTAATATCGAGTATTGACTGATGTAAATGCCAACCGCTTGCCGCAACATTTTCGATATTCGGCTTACACATGAACGTAGCGTGAAGGCCTTGCCTTGCGCAGACCTCTTTAACCATAGCGCGAAACATCATCATGTTGTCTGCATGCGTCATGGGGTCTGCAGGGTCAAACGTAAACTCTAGCTGACCAGGACCCATCTCGATTTCCATGGATCGAATGGGTATATCCATCGCCTGGCAATGCTGCCTTAGCATATCAATGACAGGTTCTAACGCATCATAACGAGCTTCAGTTAAAAATTGATAGCCCTGTGCCAGATTTTGGGTTTCGGGTGCTTGGCCAGGCATAGTGCCACTAGCATGGTTCAATTTTGCATCGATAGTTTTAAAAACGTAAAATTCAACCTCCAGCCCGGTGAGCATTTTATAACCCTTATCGGCCAGCTTATCGATGGCTGCGCGCAGCACGCTGCGGGGTGCGAACGGTATTACATGGCCTGATTTAAAATACGGATCGCAGAATATCCACGCGGAATGATTTGACCACGGCAAGGTACGAAAAGTGGAAGGATCAGGTACTAGTAGGATATCACTAGCGCCTGCCATACCACCTTCAATGCCCGGGTCTGATGACCAGACTGGAAACACCGTTTTATGTGCAGTATCTTTTAGTAGCAATGTGGATGGAGCTGCAATACCCGTTGTGAAGACCGAATCCAGTGCGCCGGCCACAATGGTCTTGCCGCGCAAAATCCCGTGCTGATCTGCAAATAGAACGCGCACTGTTTGAAGGTCGGAATCTGCGACACGCGCTAATAATTCAGCCGCAGCCGTTATTGTTTCGTTGTCCAACAAGCCGCGTTGCGCTAAAGCACCGTTACGAATTTTTGTTCGAACGTCAGTCATGATTGTCTTCCATATGACAACTCATACTGTTGCATCCCAATCGCTACAAGCAGCACGCCTCTCAGTATCGCTTTTAGTAAAAGCTTGTTTCCAGTGCTCGCGATCCCCGATAGTGTCATTTGAAATCGGGCCATAAACGCTTTTCGGATCAATGCCATTCATCATGGGCAATGCTCTATCGTTACCCTCCCTCATATTCTTTATAGCTTCACGCAGAATACGACGATACTGAATGATGGCTACATCAGTGGTGGCTAGATGTTCTTTAGTGCGGTCTGCAATAGGGCCCGGACTCTCGACCGCCCATTGGTCATGAACATTTATATCAAGGCCCATACCGGTGTATGTTTCGCGTTTCTGTTCCTGAGAGTTGTACCCATAACCGTTGCGTTTGTTTTTAATAGGCGCATAGTCAGGTAAACGATGCTCCTTTAAACGTTGTTCACACATCAGTTCTTTATCGACAGGTTTATCGAAACTGGTAAACATGGAGTACCAATAGCAATGTTCGTCATCAATGGGAACATGCCATTGAGTGATTATCATCTCGCGTGACATCGGTATGCTGATCGCCTCAGGGAATATTTGATTGGTAATTCTGACGTGCGTTTTACCGTCTTCTAAATGACGAAGAGCAATTATTCGCATGCCGTAGTCGGTCGCTTCTACGGAAATCTCTGGGCGTGTATATTCGCGCAGTAACCGAGTCATGGGTATATCGGTATCAGCAGCCTTATCCCGAAATTGTTTGCCGTATGAGTGTTCTGTGTCTTCATCTTCCAGAAAGCGGTGCAGGAACGATGCATGTGCTGGGTCAATCCCCACCTCCATGGCCTGAAGCCAGTTGCATTCCCATAGTCCTTTAAACGCAAATACATGGGATTCTGGTGCTCGAAAACAATCGAAGTTTGGGAATTCCGGTGGTGTACCCGGTCCCAAATAGGCGAACACAATGCCGTTCTTTTCTACTACTGGGTAGGAGGTCGTTTTAATGCGCTCATGTAGGGTTGAACCTTCGGGTTCACCGGGTTGCTCAACGCATTGCCCCTCTCGATTAAAGTGCCAACCATGAAACGGGCACCGCAAACCATTGTCCTCTAACCTGCCGTAGCAAAGATCTGCACCACGGTGTGGGCAGGCCCGGTCGATTAATCCTAGTTCACCGTCACTGTCGCGGAACAGCACCAATTGCTCTCCAAGCAGCTTGACCGGCACAACTGGGCGATCTGAGGCTAGTTCATCGCTAAGGGCGGCCGGTTGCCAGTAGTGCCGCAGAACGCTCCCAGCTTCCGTGCCTGGGCCGGTCAAGGTGATCGTGTCGTTGAGTTTTTGGCTGATCATTAGTGTCCGAGTGAGAGATGCGTACGCTATGGAAATTACTAATTTATCCTAACCTAGTTTCGCTTGTTTACTGGAATCCAATTTGGACATCGCACCTATGACGTCTCTCCACACAGGATCTTGGCGTAAGTAATTAATAGAAATTCATCTCGATCTATGGTTACGTTAAGATTGTCAAGATACCGCGACTTCGGTCTGCAATTGAAATCGATCCGAGTCAAACGTTGCTACTGAAATTTCCATCAAAGAATTCTCCTGCGTATACAGTGCCGCAACTATCTGGAGTACAGGTGTCGATTCCTCCAGCCCCATTATCGCTGCCTCGATCTGCGGGCAAGGCAAAGCCCGCGTGATTTGAGTCACTCGCTGCACGGTTACATTAAAGGTGTTTTCAATAACTTGAAACACAGAGGTTTCATTTTCTTGAAGCAATTGCTCAATATCAGAATATTGATCAGGCACGTAGACTCGATTAACACTAAACGGCGTTGAATCACCACCCATAGTTCGCGCACCTACAATCTCGAGCCAATGCCCAGTTTCACTTTGATGCCCGCGCAACGCGGAGATGTCCTGACCTCGAACACGACCCATCTGTGATATTGCCAATGTGGTGTCACGTCCAAGGCTTAGCAGTTCATGTACGCCACTGGTGGCCATACTAAATTTCTTTTGAGGCTTGTCGGCAATGATTTGAGTGCCTGCGCGCTGGCGACGACGCAGCACACCGCAAGCTTCTAACTCAGCAAATGCTAAACGCAATGTTGAACGGCTTACACCAAGCTCAATTGCAAATTCTGCTTCAGGGGGCAATCGGTCACCAACGTGACGCTTTCCAGATGAGATTTGCTCAAGAATTAGTTCACATACTTGCCGATACAAGGCACTCATTGCAAAGTTCCGGGTAACCACAATGCAAGCCCGGGGAAGACTGCTAATAACAAAGCAAAAGCCAGAAGTAGGATAAAAAACGGAAATGCGGCACGTGCAATAGCGCCAATGCTTTCTCCAGTTTGAGATTGAATCACAAAGAGATTGAACCCGATCGGTGGCGTAATTTGACTAATCTCAACGGCTACCACGATAAATATACCGAACCAGACAGGATCATACCCCGCAGCACTGACCAGAGGTAAAGTAATGGGCAGAGTCATAACAATGATTGAAGTGCCGTCAAGAAACATACCCAGTACAGCGTAGAAAAACAGCAACACAACGATGAGCATAAACGGACTTAGCTGCCAGTCGGCGATGAGTCCGGCAACAGCTTTAGGAATACCTAAAAATCCAAACGCCGAATTGAGCAATGCAGCACCCACAATAATCAATCCAATCATTGCCGTCGTGCGAACCGCTCGACGACCGGCGCGAATCATGGCGGAGGCACTAAAGTTGCGTGTTACGATAGCGATTATTAGTGCACCCAGTACACCAATGGCAGCCAACTCACTAACACTGGCAAACCCCAAATAAAGCGACCCGATAATCCCGATAATCAATGCGGCAATTGGTCCGATGTCCCTCAATGCCTGCCGCCGTTCCTGCCAGCTTGGTTTTTGCACCTGTGGTTGCGTGCCGGACATATGCTGCTGAATGGCAATGTACGCCATGTAGAAGAGAGCCAGTGTGAAACCGGGGATAACACCTGCGACAAACAATTCCAGTATGGATACCTCAGCGACGACACCATAAATAATCATAATGATCGAAGGTGGGATAAGAAAACCCAAAGTTCCGGCCCCAGCTAGCGAACCCATTGCAAGCTTTCGATCGTAACCGCGTGCCTGCAGCTCAGGCAAACTGACTTTGCCGACAATGGCTGTGGTCGCGGCTGAAGATCCGGATACTGCAGCAAACAAGGTTGAACCCACCACGTTCACATGCAACAGCCCGCCGGGCAGGCGCCCCAACCACGGTGCCAGCCCGGAGAACAAAGATTTCCCAATGCCAGCAGTGACCAGTATTTCGCTCATTAAGATAAACAACGGCAAGGACAACAATGGCTTTGGTATTAACGACCCCCAAACCAAGCCACCGGTAAACACATCCATAGGTATGTTCGGTTTGAACAACGAAAGCAGAATGTATCCGGTGGAAAATAATGACAAACCAATCCAGACCGAACTGCTTAATAGCGCAACAAACAACAGAATTGTCACTAAGCCAATTTCAAACATCATTGATTTCCGCGTCTGAGTCGCTCCATTCGTATGGCAATCCAGCCCAGCGCCGCCATGCTCGAGCTAAGCAATCCAGCCAAAGCTGAGCAAAGCCCCAAAGCACCAGACTCTGTGGAATCCATAGCGGTGTCTTGGTAATGCTCGTTGCCACAATATTCCGATCGATCGACTTACCGACCTTAACCCACATCGCCCAAACGATAAGGGTGACTACACACAAGGCAGCAAGCGTGGCTAGCACATCTAGGTAGCGCGCAGCACGAGCAGGAAGATGATCGCTAAGCAACGATATCCGAACATGAACACCCGAACGAATGGCAGGCCCAGATGCTAATGCAAAAATCGCCGCCATTGCGTACTGACTATATTCCCATGTGAACGATAAGCTTCGAGCTTGGGCACGAGCCAATACTTCGGCAAGCATCAGTGCGCAATAACCAAATATCAATAGAACTGCTACCGATTCGGTAAATCGCGACAAACGATCCACGAGAGTTAAAAGACGAGGCATATGTTTTGGAGAGGCCGGAAGGATGATTCCGGCCACGCCGCACTCCTACTTGCCTACCTTTTGGCTGTAAGCCTCAACGACAGCTTGCGCTTCAGGAACATCTGAATAAAAAGCTTCCCACATCGCTTTACCCGCCTCAGCCATTTTGGCTTTTAGGCTGTCATCAGCGGATGATACAGTCATGCCATTCTCTTCCAGCACCTGCGTCTTAGAAGTATCTTCATCAGCGGAAACTGCCCAGAAGCCAGCTTGCATATCATTGGCCAGGCCTTCAATGATGTCGCGTTCTGCATCACTTAGAGCATTCCATGCATCTAGGTTAACCGTGACAGCATCCGGTGAGGTCGACCAATTCAAAGGGTTGAAATTGCTCGTAAACTGATACAGTTTTGAATTAACACCGGTAGAGGTTGATGTTGCCGCACCATCAACGGTACCCGCAGCAACCGCCGCGGCCAATTCACCAAACGGTAAGTCAACCGGAGCTGCACCTAGCTTGCTTAGGAACTCAAACGATGTCGCGTTAAACGAGCGAATGCGTAAACCTTTTATATCATCAGCGGTTACCACGGCATCCTTAGTGTAAATTCCCGGGGACGGCCATGGCACATAGTACAAAACTATCTGATTACGTGACGCAAATATTTCATCATACGTTGGCCCTGCTACTTCCAACCATACCTTCATCTCATCCTGCCCTTGAATAAGGTACGGCAGCGTGTCAATACCTAGAAAAGGCGCTTCACCGGCTTGTAAAAATAACAGCATGTCTGCCATTTGAACAATCCCCGTTTCAACGGCCGAGAGTTTTTCTGTGATTTTTACACCTATTTCTCCCGACAAATGGACTGTAATATCGACCGACCCATCCGTTGATTCGCGTACCGCATCTGCAAATTTTATAGCACTTTGTGCGTGAAAATTCTTAGCGCCCCATGCTGTGGTCATATCCCATTTCGTTTCAGCTACGGCGCTGCCTGCGCTCATGCCGATGACCGCTAGTGCCGCCATCATCGATTTTATCGTTCTCATAACATTACTCCTCGTATTGGTTATCTTTTGAATGGTAAATATTCATGGCCGCATCTTCTGAGATCAAACCATGAGACAAGTCCTTCGCAACTACGGACCTGCTACGACGATGCGGATTTCCAAAACCACCGCCACCCGGCGTTTGCAAGATCAGCGTCTCGCCAGCCGGAATTCTATAAGTGCCTTTATCGTTTATGTCAGTTCCATCGCTGATTCGGACACATCCGGATGCACCTGCTTGCCCACCCTCACGACCAGCAGGACCAGTGGTGAGTCGCTCAAAAGCTGCGGCAGATAAACTTAATTCTTCATTAATACGCGAACCCACCTCCACTCGCTGAGCCAAGCCCCCTCGGTACTCACCTGCTCCACCTGAATCTTGAACAAATTCTTTTGAGTGGTAAATTAAAGGCGCAGCAACTTCAGCTGCTTCCACGGGTACGGCACCAACACCAGATGGGAAAGCCGTTGTCGACAAGCCATCCAATGTTGGGCGCGCGCCCATGCCGCCCAGTAAAACGTTCAGGGATGTAAATTTTGTTTCACCTGCCCCTGAAAGCGACAGCGTCCACAAAGCGCCAGAACTTTCTGCCATCACCTCCCCCGGTAAGGCTTGCTCAAGACAGCCAAACATCAAATCTGGAAGTGCTTGACCAACCACATGCCGCGCAGTGACTGGTGAGGGTCTTTGTGCACTAACGACTAATCCAGCTGCGGCCGTAATATTGATAGCACTCAAAGACGCTTGGTTATTGGGTACATCCGGAGTAATTAGTGCACGAATACCAAATGCGGCATAAGCGGCAGTGTAGTTTAACGGACAATTAATACCACGATTAACCACGGGCGATGAGCCATTAAGACTCACCGAAATTGATTCGTCGTAAACCGTCATTGATGCCAGCAAATGTATTGGCGCATCGTAACCGTCCAAGCTGAGCTCACTTTTATACACGCCGTTTGGCACGCGCTTTATTCCGGCTTTAGTGCCTTGCAATGAGCGTTCGAATATAAATCGAGACAGCTCGTTTAAATCTGATAGATGATATTCACGCATCAAAACCTTTAGCTGCCTCGCTCCTGTATCGTTACACGTCAACAACGATAATATGTCACCACGCGCTTCATGCGGCACACGTGAATTTATCTCGACAATACGCAGTAAGTCTTCGTTCAAGCATTCTCCGCGACGCAGATGGATTACGGGGATAGTCACGCCTTCTTCGAATACAGACCGGGCTTCTGCCGACCAACCAAGACCGCCGACATCGACCACGTGACTAGTCGATGCAAGATAAGCAACGATGGTTGCATCGATAAAGACGGGGGTAACAACGACAAAATCGAACACATGACCTGCGCCTAACCATGGATCATTAGTTACCAAAGCATCTCCGGGAGCCAACGTAGTGCTCGACTGGACAGCTAGCATGGCTTTGACCGAAGCTGCCATAGTGTTGACATGTCCCGGCGTCCCTGTAATGGCTTGCGCAAGCATTTCACCCTGCGCGTTGAAGATGCCTGCCGACAAATCACCTGCCTCTCGAACAATGGCGCCAAACGCGGCACGCAATAGTGCATTGGCTTGTTCTTCACAAACCGATATCAATCGATTCCACAGCACATTACGGGCAACAAAATCCAATTCAAATTCGTTCTCTTGCATTGCATCTGTAAACGAATTCATAAGCCAGCCTTTTGCAAAACTAGATGACCTTGATTGGAGGCGTGGACGTTCCAACCAGGGCGCACCAACGTGGTTGTTTGAGATTCTGGAATGACTAGTGGACCCTGGATTATCGAACTATCAATTGCTCCGCGTTGAAAAACCGGTATCGCTATAGAACCTTGCGCTTGCAAGTCATATACATTTCGGGTTTCGCCTTCTGATGTGGGGGTCGATTGTTTGACACTAGTAGTCGTATCGCGGCTGATTTTTTTACGTTCGAAAGCACCGACACTCAGTGACACCAATTCAATCTCAATGTCGGTAAGTACAAATCCAACCAGTCGTTGGAATTTATCTTCAAATTGCTGAATTAACCAAGGCATAGATTCACTTAGATCGATCCCTTTCTGTAACGGCACTCGTACTTCAAGACCCTGACCGCAATAGCGCATTTCAGCAACAACGGTGATATCAAATTCGCCATCGTGCAAGGCCTCTGTGACGATACTGCCTACGTATGAAACGGTAGATAGCAGCCGCTCTTCAAGATTAGCTGTATCAATCGTGTCAATTTTCTCCATCACAGAAATGGCACGCTCAAACGCAACAGGTGATCGTAAAAATCCCACCGCAGATCCAACGCCGGCATGGATTGGCACAATAATTCGCCGGATACCTAACTTTTCTGCGATACGAACCGCGTGTAAGCCACCGCCACCACCTGACACCAACAAATCAAAACTGGCCACATCAAGCCCCAACTCTACGCCATGCACCCGTGCCGCATTAGCCATCGTCTCGTCGGCAAGTTCGATAATGCCAGCAGCGGCTTTCTCCGGCGTTAAAAACTCAAGCGGTAGCTGGATGTCGGTTTTAATCGCCTGCGTAGCAAGGTTGGAATCAAGTTCGATGATTCCATCAGCAAAGCCATCAGCAGATAAGTTTCCCAAACTCAGGTGAGCATCAGTGATAGTTGCGCTATTGCCACCAAGATTATAGGCCGCAGGTCCTGGTTGAGAACCCGCACTAAGGGGACCTACTCGCAAACGACTTAGAGTGTCGACATGGGCAATCGAGCCACCCCCTGCACCAATTTCAACCAGCTCAACTGCTGGGACTTTTACGGGCAAACCACTGCCTTTTACATTGCGCCATGCACGAGCCACTTCAAACAGTCGAGTTGTTTGAGGCTTGCCATCTTGAATGAAGCATATCTTGGCTGTGGTTCCACCTATGTCCAACGACAGCGTTTTCTGTGAACCCAGATCAGTCGCAACCTGTGCTCCAAGTGCGACACCACCCGCTGGCCCTCCTTCTACTAAACGGATGGGAAACCGAGTCGCATTCTCAACAGTTGTTAACGCACCGTCTGACAACATCATCAGAAAGGAACCCGTAAAACCCTTAGTTTTTAGCGTTATATTTAATTGGTTTAAATAGCGAGTCATTAATGGACGAACATAGGCATTCGCGCAGACAGTTGAAAAACGCTGGTACTCTCTAATTTCGCCTGCCACTTCTGCGCTTTGGCAGATGGTAAGCGCGTCTCCAAACTCATATTTCAACCTTCTCGCTACATAGTTTTCATTAACAGAATTTCGGTAGGAATGCAGAAAACCAATAGCAACCGATTCCACATCCTGTTCGCGCAACACATCGCACAAGCTATCAATGTCAGCGTCCAGTGGCGACGTCAATACAGAACCGTCAGCCAATACGCGTTCGGCTAGACCCAGCCGCAGAGGACGCGGTACGAGCGGTTCGGGCATTTGGATATCGAGTGCATATTGATCAAAGCGCTTTTCATAACGCATCTCAATAACATCACGAAATCCTGCAGTAGTAATAAACGCGGTTTTGGCACCCTTGCGCTCAATAAGCGCATTGGTTGCCAGGGTCGTTCCATGAACAATACGATCAATATCAGAGTAGTTCTTGGACAAACGCTGCAACAAGTCAGAGACGCCTTGCAAAGCGGCTACTTCGGGAGACTTCTGACTGGTTAGCACCTTAACGGATACAAGCCCATCACCCGTGTCCGCAACCACATCGGTAAATGTGCCGCCAATATCTATAGCAATTCGTAACATTTCCAATAAAGTACGTACTTTAAAGAAATGTGTCAAATATAATTGCCCAGAAACGAGGTCTCGCGGTTGCATAAGAATTTCAACTCTCGTTAACACACGAATTGTTGACTTAGAAAACTCAACGTCGTACAAAGCTTCTTAACCTCAACGACTGGCATCGCCTCCTTGAACTGCTATGGACATAGAACCAACAGACAATAAATGGTCAGCGCTAACTGACTACATCGAAGCTCATCAATGTGATTGGTCTATGCAGCCAGACCCCAGCGGTGAACAATGGGGCATCCACTTAGCCGATGATCCTCCGCACAATCGTCTGCTTGGACCTGTGTTCGAACGCGGCAAAACCTGTGGGCTGATTGTTTCCAAAGGCGAGACCGTCTGTCGTTGGGGCGAAACCTCTCGCGCCGATATGACCTTTAGTGTCACCAAGACCTGTCTTGCCCTGGTTGCAGGTATTGCCTACGACCAAGGACTGATACCCAATATCGATCAACCTATTGCACAGTGTCTACCCGGCATTGGATTTGATGATGAGCACAATTGCCAAATAAGCTGGCGTCAGATGTTGCAATTCACCAGTGAGTGGCAGGGAAAATGTTTCGGTATTCCCGACCAAATAGATCACAACCGGCACATTCATCTGCAACCAGAAGCCTCTTTTGGGCGTAAAGGGGAGCTAAGGCAACTGCAAACTCCCGGCACCCACTGGGAATATAACGATGTTCGAATAAATCAGTTTTCACTAGCATTGCTTCATCTGTTCAAGAGGTCAATGCCCGATGTGCTCAATGAGTACATCATGGAGCCGCTGGGTGCCAGTAACACATGGAGCTGGCACGGTTACGAGAACAGCTGGGCCACCATCGATGGCCAGAAGTTACAAAGTGTTCCCGGTGGTGGTCATTGGGGGGGTGGGATGGTTATCAACGCTGAAGATCAAGCCCTGCTCGCCCATTTGATGATTAATCTCGGCAAGCTCAATGATAAACCCGGTAGTGTTCAACTCGTGTCTCACGATTGGATAAAAATGATGTTGCAGCCGTGCCCAATCGCACCGTTCTATGGATTTTTTACATGGTTGAATCACAACAACAATATTAGTAAGAAGTCCCCGGCTAGTAGCTTTTTTGCTATGGGCATTGGTGGTCAACTGTTGCTACATGATCCTGAAAACCAACTCGTGGGTATCTACAGGTGGTTAGACAGTGAGCATATGAACGCTATTCTGGACTTAACGTATGAGATTCTAGAGAGCAAGTAAAAGGTCGGTTTAGTTATCGACAGTGCAGCGGCATTATTAAATGTCTTGTAATGCAGACACCGAATCAGGTAGCGTTTGATCTACACCTTAGATCTTGCACATGGAATTTGAAACCACAAATCAATACCCATCAGAATTTTGCAATAAACAGGCTAAACCAATAAGGAAGTATGATCATGTCTAAACATTTCGAAATTACATTAAAAAAAGGTGTTTTTCCAGCTGCAACCTCATTAGCAATTGTTGCGTCTCTTGCGGGTTTAACACCTACCGTAGCTAGCGCTCAAGACGAACTAAACGCATTGGTCTGGTGCGACCACACCGATCCTGCATTAATAGAACCCTTTGAAAAAGCCAACAACGTAAAAGTTAATCTTAAAGAGTATGAAGGAACTGGCACTGCTCTTTCCATCATTGACCAATCTAGACCCGGTGACTGGGATGTTTTCGTTGTAGACGGCATTGATGTTCCAAGAGTTGTCGAAGCAGGCATACTCACTGCGCTGCCAGTAGACGCACTAAACACTGCAGATTTCTTCCCGGAAGTCTTGATGCAGGAAAACCATATGATTGACGGTAAAACTTACGCTGTCACTGAAAAGTACGGCTATAACACGATCTCCTACGACAAGACAAAAGTCGACCCGGAAGACATGAAGGACATGGCCAAAGTGTGGTCCGATAAGTATGCAGGGCGGATAGCCATTTATGATTACTACCTACCCGTCGTGGGACTTGTTGGATTGGGTGCTGGAATCAATACAGCTGATATATCCGAAAAAAATATGCCGGCTATAAAAGAAAAGCTTTTCGCTTTGAAAGCAGCCTCAAAACTGGTTGCAGATGTAGTCTCTTCGCAAACAGCGTTGGCAACGGGTGAAGTCGATATTCTGGTCGGCGGTGGTGAGTGGGTTACCGCTGTTTTATCGGCAGACAAACCTGATCTTGATTGGGTTATACCGGCACAAGGCGGACTTCGTTGGTCTCAGTCGATCGGGGTAATGGAAGACTCAAACAAAAAGGACCTTGCCATCAAATTTGTTCAGTACATCACCAGCCCTGAAGGTCAGGCAAAGTTAGCCACCTCATCCTGTTTTTGGGGAATGCCAGCTAACAAGAAGGCAGGTGAATTATTATCCGCAGAACAAAAAACCGCACTACGTTGGGATAACCAAGCTGAGTATCTGGCTAACTCACAGGTGTACCCAGCGCCTAGCGCTGAACTAGACGACATGATGCAGGACGTCTGGACTGAAATGCTACAGCAGTAAATAGTTGCAACTTAAAGACACTCGGCGCTCTCCTCTGTGCGCCGGGTTTTTTGTCACAGGAAAGATATAAGCTTGGCCTCAATCAAGACATTAGACACTCGTACGGCGTGGAGCTTCGTCATACCTGCACTGGCATGGACCGTCGCATTTTTCGTAGTCCCATTTGCGTTTATGGCCGCGATGAGCTTTGCTTCTCGTGTTGGCCGCAAAATTGTTTATAGCTGGAACCTTGATAACTACATAGAATTTTTCAGTAAGCCCTATCTACTAAAAGGCTTGTTTGTATCACTGGAAATTACGCTACTAGTCACGGTAATTTCAGTGCTACTGGCCTACCCACTAGCCTGGATTATTGCCGAACGCGTTCCTCAACGATGGCAACGTACAGCACTAATTGTAGCAATCCTGCCATTCTGGACCTCTTACGTTGTACGCTCCTACTCATGGCTTTTAGTGCTTTCCGAAAATGGTGTCATCAACAACTTTCTATTAGATATCGGCATCATCTCTGTGCCTTTGCAAATCGCAAACTCGACAACAGCCACGGTCATTGGGTTTGTGCATTTTTTCGTCATGCTGTTAACACTGACGATTTACTCTAATCTGATTCAGCTATCGCCCAATTACAAACGGGCGGCATCTGACTTAGGTGCCAATACGTTTCAAACTTTCTGGCACGTTATCCTTCCCCTCACACTACCCGGCATTATGGTTGGCGCGTTTCTCACCTTTGTATTGTGCATTGGCGATTACATAACTCCACAAATTCTAGGCGGAAACAACGAGTTGGGTTTACCGCAGATTATCATGTTGCAACTTGGCCGTCGGGCTGATATTCCCACGGCAGCCGCTCTATCAATTATCTTGATGGGGGTTGTGACCATAGCTTACCTGCTCTGCCTGCGATGGCTAAAAATGGAGCGTACCTAGCCATGCGCCAAAGGCTTTCCTCATTTTTTTCATGGGGCTATTTCATTGCAATTTATGCATTTATTTTTTTACCCGTCGTCGTACTGGTGCTGTTTTCTTTTCAGGATGGAAATCTACCTATCCCGCCCTTTAACGGTTTTACGCTAAAGTGGTATGCGGAAGTGTTTGCAGACGATAAGCTTACCGATGCACTGCTCAATTCGCTTAGCGTTGCATTCTTCTCATCGCTCATTGCTTGCCTGTTAGGGTTTTTCGCAGCGTACGGGCTTGCAAGATATCGTCTCCCCGCAACGGCATTTCAACGCGTGCTTCTCACGGCTCCCATGACAGTTAGCTATCTGATCATCGCGCTCGGATTATTAGTGTTATTTAACTGGGCTGGCGTAAGGTTATCGCTGTGGACTGTTGGTGTCGGTCATGTCGTTATCAATCTGCCACTGTGCTTCGCCATCATTTATGCCTCCATGGGCGATCATCAGAAGAACATAGAGCGCGCAGCTCGTGATCTGGGTGCGAATAGTCTTCAGGTTATGGCGCTCGTCACGGCTCCCATGCTTATGCCGTCCATCATGGCAGCTTTTTTCCTGTCACTTACGTTTAGTTGGGATGAGTTCATCATTGCCTTTCTGTTATCACGTTTTGATGTGACGCTACCGGTAGAGATTTGGAGTTTGCTACGCTCAGGGCTTAATCCAAAAACCAATGCTATCGGTAGTGTTGTATTCCTTATGTCTGCCGTACTACTCGTGTTGCTCGAAATATTCGTCTTTCGAGGGAAATCCAAGCATGACGGCTAGTTTAAAACTTCAGAACATCACGCAAAAGTTTGGCGATTTCACTGCCATCGACAACATGTCACTGGACATTGATGCTGGCGAGTTTATCGTTTTGCTAGGTCCTTCTGGCTGCGGAAAATCCACACTGTTGTCAATCATCGGTGGTTTTCTAACGCCCTCCTCAGGCAGGGTGTTAATCGATGACAAGGACATGACATTCGTCCCTCCGTCGATTCGACCAACCACAACCATGTTTCAGGATTACGCATTGTTTCCACATATGACCCTCCGGGACAATGTGGCTTTTGGACTTCGCATGCGTAGCATCGGGCGTACGACAAGAGCTTCTAAAGCAGAAGAGTTTTTGGATATGGTGGGCTTGAAGGATTCGGCAAATCGTAAGCCCCACGAACTATCAGGGGGACAACGTCAACGCGTTGCACTTGCGCGTGCATTAGCGGTTGATCCCGACTTATTACTGCTTGACGAACCCTTAGGCGCGCTCGACATGAAGCTAAGACGCCAAATGCAAGATGAACTAAAAGCTATACAAAAAGATATTGGCACCACGTTTATCCATGTCACACACGATCAGGAAGAAGCAATGGCCATAGCGGATCGAATCGTTGTGATGAATAGCGGTGTTATTGAAGATGTTGGGAAGCCAACAGATATCTATCGATACCCTCGATCAAAATTTACGGCCGGATTTATGGGAGAGGTCAATTTCATACCTGGCAAGGTGATTGCCAAACGATCTGACGAGTATGACGTGGAGACTGTGTTCGGCATTTTGACGCTGCCCGCCAGTGCCTTTACTGCGGGCACACCGAATGTCGGTGATGCAGCATCTCTGTGTATTCGACCTGAACAATTCCGTCCAACAGCAGACGATGTATACCAACGCGTGCTGAGCCAAGCCGACATCATTGAAGGCGCGTTTTTTGGCACGCACTTTCGTTGCCAACTTAAGCCTGCACGTTCACCGGAATTAGTGCTTATCGCTCACTTACCACAGACTAGTCAGATGCAGATCGGTGACAGCATCGACCTCCTAGTCAATCTGGCTGACATTATCGCAGTGCCCCCATCGCTTTAACGAGCTAAACGATGAAAAGAATTAACCCAGAAGACTGGTACAGCGTTAAAAAAATCGCAGACGATGTCACTTATATTTGTGAGCCCTTTATCGAGGAATTCTATCGTTGCAACATCTGGCACATTCGCGGTAGCCAGCGCGATATGTTGGTTGATAGCGGCATGGGCGTGGTCTCTCTGTCCGAGTGGGTACCGATGGTTACCGAAAAAGCACTAACAGCGGTTGCCAGCCATACGCATTTTGATCATGTCGGCTGCCATCATGAGTTCGACGACAGAGCGGTTCATGCATTGGAAGCTGACTTGATAGCGAATCCAACACGAGAAAACACATTAGCCTCACCGTACGTTACTGATGATATTTTCACTGGCCTACCCCCTAAGCCCTATAGCTCAACCACCTATGCGGTACGAAAAGCACCCGCCACACGTCTTCTTGAAGGCGGTGATGTCATCGACTTGGGAAACCGGATTTTTGAAGTTATTCATACACCTGGTCATTCCCCGGGCGGTATTGCGCTCTGGGAAGCAAAAACGGGCATTCTGTTCTCTGGCGACATTCACTATGACGGCCCTCTGATCGAGGATACCTACCATTCTAATGCAAATGATTACGTCCGATCTATGGAACGGCTTCTCGATATACCGGTGCGTATCGTTCACGGTGGGCATTTTCAAAGCTTCGGTGCTGAGCGCCATCAGCTACTGATACGTAGTTGGCTGAATAACTTATCCAAATCAAGCTAGAGTATGTTCGCTGCGCACGGACGTGCGCTCTTGAAAAATCGAAATGCTGATAAATTTCGACCACGACTACACAACACACTCATCTATTAACGACCATCGAGCCAGTCTGTGCGCATCTCAGGAACTGAATTGAGCAACAACTCCGTATAAGGATGGTAAGGCGGCGTCATTATTTCGGACGTGGTGCCAATCTCAAGCACCTCGCCGTTGCGCATCACGGCGATAGTGTCAGCTACATTCGCTATTGTAGAAAGATCATGAGATATGAAGAGATAGGCGATATTAAGTTTTGTCTGTAGGTCCTTTAGCAACGCCAGAATTGCTTTTGCAACGACAGTATCGAGTGCTGAGGTAATTTCGTCACAAATAATCAACTGAGGTTCTGCAGCGAGAGCCCTCGCAAGGTTAACTCTTTGTTTTTCACCACCAGAAAGTTGCCGTGGATAACGGTTGGCATACTCAGGCGGTAGCTCTACAAGTTCCAACAATTCAGCAACACGTTTCTGGGTTGCCGCTGCATCCAGATTAAAATAAAATTGCAGGGGCCGACCCAGTATTTTACTGATTCGATGTTTTGGATTTAGTGCTACATCCGCCATCTGAAACGCAAACTGAATATGTTGCAATTCCTTTCGATCACGCCGCCCTAGGTCGTCATTCAGTATTTTTCCGAGTAGATTGACCTGCCCCAATTTGGGTGGCATTAATCCTGATATGACTCGCCCAAGTGTTGTTTTCCCGGACCCGGATTCACCGATCACACCCAGTGTGCGCCCGGCATGCAGACTAATGCTCACATTCTCAAGAGCGAGAAATTCATGCCGCCGGCCATAACCGACTGTTACTGATGAAACTTGCAGTAGGGGCAACGCAGGATCTGACTCCGTGACTAATGAACGGGATGGCGGCAGAGTCTCCGGCATCACATGCGCAGCACCAATAAGTTCGCGGGTATAAGGATGTTGCGGATGGTCGATGATTGATTGAACCGAACCTCGCTCAACGATGACACCACCTTTGAGAACCAAAACATCATCGGCAATTTGAGCAACTACTGCCAAGTCATGACTGACGTAGATAGCCGATGTATTCTTGTTTTTTATCAGTTTTTTAAAGGACCTGAGCACCTCGATTTGCGTGGTGACATCCAAGGCTGTCGTCGGCTCGTCCATGATCAACAAACGGGGATCGCAGATCATTGCCATGGCTGCCATCAACCGCTGCAACTGTCCGCCGCTAACTTGATGCGGATAACGCTCGCCAATATTCTCAGGATCCGGAAGATCTAGTTCACGATACAGTACCTGGGCTTTGCGCTCAGCATCCTGTTGGCTGAGTAACTTATTCTGGACCGCAGGTTCTGTTACCTGCCGATTTATGCGCAGAGCCGAATTGAATGCGGCAGCAGCACTTTGCGCGATGTAGGCGAC
>JBLHWG010000004.1:0-40203 GCA_047629055.1 Halioglobus sp. | reverse complement strand
CTAATCTCGACTAGATCCATCGTGAAATTAAAACAGGTACCTTCACCCATACGACTATTAAAGCTGATTTCACCACCCATCATGGAAACGAGCTCTTTGGCAATAGCCAAGCCCAGCCCAATGCCTCCATGAGCACGGGTTATAGAAGAATCTTGTTGTATGAAGGAAACGAATAACTGCGCCTGCATTTCTGGAGTCATGCCGACTCCGGTATCCTGTACCTCACAATAATAGCTAGCCGGACTTCCGCTTTTCTCAGAGCGTGACAGACGAACTACGACCTCGCCTTTTTCTGTAAAAGCAATGGCGTTAGCCACGAGGTTATTAATAATCTGATAAATCCGATGCGGATCGCCTTCCATAGTCTCGGGAACGTTTTCATCAACGTAGCACATCAGTTCAATGTTCTTTTCGTGCGCCTTTCTAGCCAGCGAAGAACAAACATCCTCCACACAGCCTCTTACAGAAAAACGCGCAGTCTCTAACCGTAATACGCCAGATTCGATTTTCGAGAAGTCCAGTAAATCATTGATAATGCCCAATAAGGAATTGGAAGAGCCTGCAATAGAATTGGCAAAACGCAACTCTCGTGGTGGAAGATCACCACATAACAATAAATCTGTCATACCAACAATACCGTTCATTGGTGTTAACAGTTCGTGACTTATGTTAGCTAGAAAGTCGGATTTTGCAACATTAGCCCGCTCTAACTCATCGCGGCAATCGAGCAATTCGCGACGAACGCGATCCAACTCATCGTACGCAATTCTCAACTGAGTATCTAAGTTTCCGCTGCGCCTCCTGTCTACGGTATTTTCTGTACCGCGCATCGAGCACGACAGTTGTTCCTGTTTTGTACTACCTGTGTCAGCTAGACCTGAATTGTCACTACTATCTTTGTTAGTTGCAATATCACCCAAAAATGGCAGAGCTTTATTACTATCAGCATAAAAGCCATCTGCTGACACTTTGTTATCCTCCAAATACATTAAAGTCTCCTTACGCAGAATCTGAAAAACTGTCAACACCGCCACAAAACTGAACGAAATCATTTCAATTCTAAGAGCCATCAGTATATTTGGCAGACTGTTGTGGAGACTCAGGTTGCTGAACCAGAAAATTTGCCACGGCGCCGTATTCAGCTTCAGTGCAGCAAGTACAAAAAAAGCAGACACTAACAAGAAGAACACACCCGTGAACTGGAGTAACAGTCGTTTACGCTTATTCGAATAGTTTCTGTGCGATGTCCTTCTGTGCACATCATTTTCTGAAGAATCTTCTTTCGAATCCACAGCAATAAAACCTCTTTGTATCGCCACCATAAATTTTTGGCAAATTTCGGAGTTCTTCCAAAATTTGCTTGGAGGATCCTTGGAGGATCGCCACCTTAGGGGCGTTATCGACCAATTCGTAGCTTCCTTAATACGAGATCGGCATACATTGATTGTTCATTTTACGCTTAAGTGAAATTCAAACAAGTAACAGTATGCCCGTCTTGGAACGCCAACTCACAGTTTCATAGACAACACTTAATTGTCCTATTCAGAACAATCAACTTATGCCGATTTAACACTAGATATCCAACTCTAAGTATCTACAGGATCCACTTACATGCCTGCCTGGTTTATAAAAAAAACT
Organism: Halioglobus sp.; assembly: GCA_047629055.1. Taxonomy (GTDB): domain Bacteria; phylum Pseudomonadota; class Gammaproteobacteria; order Granulosicoccales; family Granulosicoccaceae; genus Granulosicoccus. The sequence goes on along the minus strand of JBLHWG010000004.1, from coordinate 38,565 downwards.
TCTCGGCTGTTTACATTGATAGCTTCGCTCATATTTGTGGCACCAGCTATTGGACAAGACACTATAATGCTAGAATTCGGCGTCATAAGCATTGACAACTACACGGCGGTAGTCCATAGGTATATGCGAACACTAACAGTGTTAGGGCAATCTATGACAGCGATACTTGATCGAACAGTCGATATTCGAATGAAAATTGTCTCAGAACAAAACGAATTATCTATCAGCTAACTCAGGGAAAATTGGATTTTGCATCGCTGAACAATGTGGCCTTTCTTAAATCAAAGTTGTCTAGTCCTGATTTAAGAATATTGGCCGCTCAGAATGCTATGGATTCAACTACCCGGACGCCCTGGGTTGCACGAGCTAGCATGAAAGACTCGCTCTTTATGGCACTCAGGGAGTCGTTATTTAATATCAGGAATTCAAAAATACTTATTAGTCTAGGAGCATCTGAATTCGTTCAAGGCCATGAACCACAATACGCAGACAATACGGGTAGTCGCCGAAACTTAGATAGTAAGCACGAACCCCTAACGATTTCCTTGCGTTCAGAAAACCCTAGTGGAAAACCAGGTGATAAGACAATGATTTCAGTCATACAACCCTTGTTATTAAGCGCAAAATATTTAGGCATACGGAAAGACAAGTATAACCCAAAAGCTGAATTTCATGAACCGAACTCGTTCTAGAAACATAAACCAGACCATTTCAAGAACAATAATCAAGAGATTTTAATAGCAGTGTTCGCTAGATTTTTCAAGAACTGGCCGTTACGCCAACAAGTCATACTGGTTATGGGATGTACCATCCTTGCAGTAGGGTTGGGTGCCGCTGAAATTGTTAGATATAATGAGACAAAAGATTTCGGGAAAAAAATTCACGAAGATACTCAGAATCTAGTATCGATGCTATCTGCTGCTTCGTTACAAGCTATTATCCTGGAAGACAAGAGAAGCCTCAACAACAATATCAGACAAATAGTAGACAAGGCTCCAGAGATAGAAGCCGTTACTATTTACAACAAGCGAGGAGTAACGTTAACGCAGTGGGTCAAAAGTGACAACATCGATCAATCTTGGTGCCTTGATTTTTCTCATGAAGTTGTATTGGATGGAGAGACTTTTGGTCGAATAACTCTAAAGTGGAACATAAAACAACAGCAAGAAGAAATCCGTGCATATGCTGCGAAAATTTATCTGTATGCAGCAACCATGTCGTTGATTCAGGCGTTGATTGTTGTGGCATTAATCAACGGCCTAGTGGTTGCTCCAATCAAGCAGATACACGACCATTTGCTTGGTTTAAAGGTTAATAACGCCAAGGGCACACTTAATATCGTCGCTGCACGGGAACTGACTGACTTGGGTAACTCTGCGAATGAACTCGGAACTATTCTTGAACTAAGAAAGCAGAAAGAGCAAGAACTCGAGGAGGCCTCTAGTGCAAAATCGGAATTTCTTGCAAACATGTCACATGAGCTGCGCACTCCTATGAATGGCGTGTTAGGTATGCTTTCACTCTTAAAAGGCACAACGCTAGATCCCGAACAAATTGAACAAGTAAAAATAGCGACGACGTCTGGCCGCTCTCTACTGACATTGATCAACGATATCCTGGACTTTTCCAAAGTAGAAGCTGGAAAACTCGAATTCGAAAAAATTAGATTTGATCTAGAAGAACTTGTTGAGGGTTGTGCGCTAGCACTGACTGAACAGGCTAGTAGTAAAAAAATTGAACTTCTATGCGACATAAACGGCGATGTAAAGCAGTTCGTCAACGGTGACCCTACCCGACTAAGACAAGTCATAACAAACTTGATGGGCAATGCAGTGAAGTTCACCAACGAAGGTGAAGTCAGAATATCAGTCAAACAAATCCTTAAAAACGATAACATCGCAACACTACGTTTCACGGTCTCTGATACGGGTGTTGGTATTCAGCAATCAGCATTGCATTCAGTGTTTGAATCCTTTGAACAAGCGGATGGATCCACAACCCGTAAGTTCGGAGGGACAGGTCTTGGACTGTCTATAAGCCGCAAACTCATAGAAGGAATGGGCGGGAAAATAGGCGTAAATTCAACTATCGGTAAAGGCAGTCAATTCTGGTTTGAACTATCATTGCCCATATATGGGAATTCACTTACAGACAAGGCGAAGCGTCAGCCTGTTACAGCTCGCACAATCCTATTAATTGAGAACAATACAGCCTCGGCAGAACTAATTAGTCGTCTTCTTGGCGAGTTGTCCCTCGAGACTACTATCGTTAATTCTGGAAAAGAAGCCCTTGAGACACTACGAGCTAGCGTTACGCGCAGAGAATCACCGGAGCTGATTCTCTTCAGTGCACAGCTTAGCGATATGCCTGGTGAGATATTTGCCCGATGTATGCAAGCTGATCCACTTTTTGACTACATCAAACTGGTACCGATGGCCTATGTCACCGAACAGTCACCAGAATTTTTTCCACACAAGAATCCTCGCATAGCGTCACTGATAACCAAGCCCGTAAAACGCTCAGAATTGGGACTTATTCTTGAAAGTGCAATCAGTGGAATAGTTAAAGATCAAACGGTTCAGGATAAACTGATTACAGCTCGACTGAAAACATATTCTGAACTTAACGTACTTGTCGTCGAGGACAACGCCATTAATCAAGAAGTTGCTATTGGCATGCTCGAAAAAATAGGCTTCAACGCGGATGTCTCTAGCAACGGTCAAGAAGGTTATGATGCAATGGCCAACAGCGAATTTGATTTGATTCTCATGGACTGTCAAATGCCAGTTTTAGATGGGTATGAAGCAACTAAAGCCATTCGTAAGAGAGAAATAGAGAATGGTGAGGTTAGAATACCTATAATCGCACTCACGGCAAATGCGATGATTGGTGATTCAGAGAAGTGTCTGGCGGCAGGTATGGATGACTACATGTCCAAACCATTTGAAGAACACGTGCTCGAAGAAAAAATTTGCTTCTGGCTATCCACTAGAATTGCCCACCTGATGGATGAGCAGAGCTCTGATGACTTTGATAAAGCAGCCTAGCCGACGCCATAGCTTTTATACAACAAATGAAGCTGTCCCCCACTAAATTCCAGGATTGTGATATCAATGGAAAATATGAACGCACCCATAAACGTAGAACCAGCTCTAAGCTTACAGTCAGAAACTTCGCGTGGGTTTGAGCCAGCCGAAATGTATACACTTACTGACGATAAGCTGTCACGTAATCAAAAGAAAATTGAGCGACGACAGTTCAAGAACCGGATAAGTGATAGACGATCCCAAATGCGCCTGGCAGCTAATGGCGATCCACAACCAGATCGCCGCATGGCCAATAGAATCGCTTATGCTGAAATGTATAGCCGGCTAAAAAGAACTCAATAAGTTCGAAAGTCTGGAATTCGCTTTCTGGAAACCTATCGTAACGAAAGAACTGTGTAATCGACTCTGTGCTTGTCGGGTGTTAGCCCATCATTTTTCTGTTACTCGCAACATCCGCCTGAAACGCACTTCTAATCATGCCCAGGTCAGTGCCACTAAACACTAATTCATAGCCCTCTGCAAATAATTTTCGAGTATTTCTTGAAGGATTGGTTAGAGTTGATACGGGTTTACCCGTTGGCTTAACCGCCTTTAAGACCTGCCGAATAGCCGTACGCGTTTCTTTGTGCTCTGGCTGCCCGAGATGCCCAAGACTACCTGCCAGATCATAGGGGCCAATAAAAATTCCGTCAATGCCATCTACGGCCGCTAGTTCTGCGGCAGCTTGCACCGCTTCTCTCGATTCAATCTGAATTAACAACATGAAATTCTTACGGTAGTTAGAGAGGTACGCATCAGTACCTATTCCAAAGCCCGTTGCTCGAACAATTCCGGCTGCCATTCCACGTGTTCCCGCCGGAGCATAGACCGCCGATTTGGCGAGAATCTGAGCTTCCTCAACCGTGTTAACCATGGGCACCATGACAGCATCAGCGCCCATGTCCATTAGACGACCAACCCATACTGGTTGCTTATCTGGCACACGAACCACAGCTTTGGCACCTCCTGACTGCACCGCTCGGATCATGCTCAGTGTCGAATCGAGCGACACGGGACTATGCTCCATATCTAACATGGCATAATCATATCCACAGCTACCGACAAGCTCGCCGATGGTTGGGTCAAAAATATTAACCCAACAGCCACTGGTAAGTGATGCCTGCGACGCACCATCTTTGTGCGGTAACTGGGGTGATTTCTCAGAATTCGTTTTTCGTTTTTGACTCATATTGTTTTCCTGTTAACATAACCCAAAACTGGGATATTATTCCCAACTACTGGGTGAGTTGAGACCGAACCTGACGAACAAAGCACGACCTCTGCAGGGTAATCCGGAACCTTACGCCTGTCCAGATTACATATTTTTATTCACATTACGACGCTTAACGATGTATGCATGAATCCTTGCAAAAAGCAGTAACGCAAATGCTCTCGCCCCTGGTGCGGCTACTCCTGCGTCATGGCGTCTCTCACGCGGAATTCGCTAATTGGGCAAAACAGGCCTACGTTAATGAGGCAGATAACCATTTCGGGCTCGACGGCAAGTCACCCACTGTATCGCGCACAGCCATCATCACGGGCATAAACAGGAAAGAAGTAAAGCGTATCCGAGAACTTCCCAGTGATGTAGGTACAGGTGTCAGCAAACACAATAGAGCCGTTCGTGTTGTCACTGGCTGGTTGCAGGACGAAAAATTCCAGAATTCCAGGGGCCAGGCTAAACCGCTTATCTACGGCGACCCAAAAGATAGTTTCAATCAACTGGTAAAACGCTTTGGTGGTGATGTGCCGGCACGAGCCATGCTCGATGAACTTGTCCGCGTGGGTACTGTAAAAAATAACAACGGCAAAGTGTCCTTGGCGCACAAAGGTTACGTACCACACAAGAGCGAATCTGCTCTGTTGGACATATTCTCAACCAGTGCTACTGATTTACTGACAACCCTTGATCACAATTTACGACAAAACAGTGGAGGCACACGCCGACTTCAAATGAGCGTGGCATACGACGATGTGACAGATGAAGGGCGAGACGCATTCCAAGCTCTGAGCGCTGAACAAACACTTACACTACTAAAGCAATTCGACAATTCACTGTCACAATATGATCGTGGCGCAAATCCATCGGTCATAGGCCTTGGGAAACATCGTGTAGGCATTGGCGTTTATTGGATTGAAGACGCCAGTGAGGAGAATAATAGTGAGGGCTAAGAAAGGTACACTTCGAATTGTGCAGCTGACAATATTAACCTGCGTATTGAGTGCCTGTGACGGGGGCTTATTTGGCACTGGCGACGGTGGTACCGTCATAGCAGTTGCAGACAATGCGGGTTCAGGCAGTGGCGTGGGATATATCAATATCAGCTCACCGATAGGCGAGAACGACTCGGAAGCAACAACACCGTCTTTTGATAACCTCCAGATTGGAACTACAACAACAACACCTTTGATCAATGTCATAAACGTAAGCGAACAAGCTATCACTGCAAGCCTCGTTGCCAACACTGACGCGCTATTTTCGGTGCCAATAGCGGCAGGTGCTTTCACCCAAACAACCCAACTGAATTTGGGTGAAAACAATATCGTGATAACTGATCCTGAGACATCAAACGAATTGCTTGCCATACGCACAATGAACGTAGGCGAATTCACCCTGACCACACTTGTAGTAAAGAATATTACAACTCGAGTACTTGATGCTGTTTTATTAAGCAGTATGTCGACAAGCCTTTCACCCTCAATAGCGCAACTTCGAATAGTACAAGCCGACCTACTTTCTAACGTAGATGTGTCTGCTACTTTTTCTCTACAGCCTAGCGGTAATCTACCTGGTGGTGCTGAAGTGAGCTTTCCAGACACCTCTGTGGCATCGGCCAGCTCAGCCAACTATCAATCCGTAAGCCCCGGAGAATATGTGCTGGTTGATTCTCTAGGGCGAATTGGCGTGGAGTTGTTAAACCTGCAGGCTGGAAAAATATATTCGCTCATTATTATAAGCAATCCAGATTCGCAGATTCTTCTGCATGAAGATGATCTTCTTGCCCGCTAGCCAATTGCAGATTCATCCTATAGCCACATGTCTACAAAGACGCTTTTAATTGTAATCAATCGTCCGTCAGCTAACACTACGAAACTGGCCGACGCAGTTATTAACGGTGCAAATCATGAGGATATTGACGGGGTAACAGTTGTCTTCAGAGAACCTCTGGACGCAACCATTGAGGATGTGCTTAATTGTGACGGCATCCTGTTAGGCACGACCGAGAATTTCGGTTATATGAGCGGTGTTTTGAAAGATTTTTTCGAGCGAGTTTACTACCCTTGCATTGAGCACACTGAAGGTTTGCCTTATGGGCTCTACGTGCGAGCCGGTCTTGATGGTATTGGTGCACAAAGCGCGGTGGAGCGCATAGTAACGGGTCTTAAATGGTCCGCCATTCAACCTTGCGTCACGCTTAAAGGGGAATACGATGCTGCCTTTGAACAACAATGCCACGAGCTGGGCATGCTGATGGCAGCGGGGTTGGATACTGGCGTATTCTAAACACTGGGTTTTGAAACAAATCCGTATGTATCAGACAGGTTGAAGGTTTGCGTAAGCAAGAACCAACCATTTACTCCCTGCATCTTCGAAGTTGACTTGCACTCGAGCCTGCTTGCCCCGCCCTTCCTGATCCAGTACGACGCCCACACCAAATTTACCGTGATTGACCATCTGTCCAACCGATAGACCCGTGTCGTATTCCTCCTGTACATAGCTTTGACCCGCCCGGTACACAGGCATACTGACTTGCATGCGCGGGCGAATCTCTTCGAGTAATTCTGCAGGCAACTCAGAAACAAACTTCGACGGAGGATTGTATTGATCACGGCCGTGCAATCTGCGTTGTTCGGCCATGGTCATATAGAGTTTTTTCTCAGCGCGAGTAATGCCGACATAGCACAACCGACGCTCCTCTTCCATTCGCACTGGATCTTCAGCGGAACGTTGATGGGGAAATAGTCCTTGCTCCATTCCAGTCATGAAAACCACCGGAAATTCAAGACCTTTTGCAGAATGTAGCGTCATCAACTGCACAGCATTATCGTCAGCATCGGTTTGCCCTTCGCCGGCTTCCAGCGCTGCGTGGGCAAGAAATTCATCAAGCGCATTCAGATCTGGATCATCATTGGCATGATGTACATAGGTTCTAGCGGCGTTGGATAATTCTTCGACGTTTTCCACACGGCTTTGCCCTCTATCGCTTTGGTCTTTCTTGAAGTGTTGTATCAAACCACTCAGATCAGCCACCGTTTGTACTTGCTGCGGCAGAGCTTGATCAGCAATGCTATCGCGCATGTTTTCCATCAGGCTCATAAACGCTCCAACAGATGCGTTAGCACGGCCTTTCAAGCGTTTCTCTTGAACAAGATCGGATGCAGCCTCCCACATGGGAATGCCACGACCACGGGCTTCTACGCGGATATCGGATACCGTCTTGTCACCAATGCCGCGAGCCGGCTGATTTATGATGCGTTCGAAGGAGACATCGTCATAAGTATGAGTAGCCAGTCGTAGATAGGCTAGAGCATCTTTGATTTCAGCACGCTCGAAAAATCGCAAACCGCCGTAGACCTTATAAGAAACACCGGCAGCAACAAGGTATTCCTCAATCACCCGAGACTGGGCATTGGAGCGATACAAAATTGCGCAGTCTTTACGCTGACCGCCATCGGCGACGTGATCGATGATGGTTTCCACAATAAAACGAGCCTCATCAGTTTCATTGTAGGCGTTATAAAGGGTTATTAGCTCGCCTTCGGAACCTGCAGTCCACAGATTTTTGCCTAAGCGTCCATGATTTTTATCAATCAGAGCGTTGGCAGCTTTCAGAATGTTGCCACTGGATCGATAGTTTTGTTCCAAGCGGATAAGCTCGGCGCCAGGAAAGTCCTTGTCAAAATTAAGTATGTTTTCTACCCTGGCACCGCGCCAGGCATAGATAGACTGATCATCATCTCCGACAGCGAATACGGACCCAGTATCACCCGCCAACAGACGAATCCACGCATACTGAATAGCGTTGGTATCCTGAAACTCATCAATGAGTAAATGTTGCAGGCGCTTCCGGTAATGGGCTAAAAGGCCTGCATTGTCACGCAATGTTTCCAGTGAGCGTAATAACAGCTCAGCAAAGTCGATTGCACCTGCTCGTTCACAGGATGCCTCGTAAGCGGTGTATATCCTTATGTATTGCTGGGTAATGGGATCATTTTCATCGTCAATATGCTTTGGCCGGCGACCTTCGTCCTTATGTCCGTTAATAAACCATTGCACCTGACGAGGTGGGAAGTGAGTTTCATCAAGCTCTAGTGTTCTAATGGTCCGCTTGACCAGACGCAGTTGATCGTCAGAATCAAGAATTTGGAAAGCCTTGGGTATACCAGCTTCTTGCCAATGCATGCGCAGGAATCTGTGAGCAATACCATGAAAAGTACCTACCCACATTGGACCAATACCCATGCCCAGCAATTGTTCAACCCTGAGCCGCATCTCGCGAGCAGCCTTGTTGGTAAAGGTTACCGCCATGATGCTGAAGGGAGATACCCCTTCGACTCGGTTCAGCCAGGCAATACGATGCACCAGCACTCGGGTTTTACCACTGCCCGCGCCAGCCTGCACCAGCAGATGCCCTGGCGGGGAGCTCACAGCTAGCCGTTGAGCGTCATTTAAAGAGTCGAGCAGATCAGAAACATCCATGGCCCCATGTTAGCAACGCACAGCCATTTACGCACCTGTATGCTGAAAATTTATCCAGTTATGCCCTTGGAGCAAACTAGGCAGGCGCCCATACTCCGCTAAAAGCCGCTAGACCGTCTTTATTCAAACGTCCCTTCGCATAGAAATCATCGAGGGCGCTCTCGTTTAGTGTCTCAGCCACACCATCGGCGGCGGTATACGTCCATTCGCCGTAGATTGCCATGATAAACAAGGTTTCCAGCAAGTCGCCAACACGCACAGCTTGATCAACAGCGCAGGACTCGATATTCTGTATTGTCAGGGGCGTTTGTAGTTTGGCGTATTCGCCAAGCAAATAAGATGAAATACCTTCATCCCAAAGGGGTTCAATTGGTAGAGTTTGCATCGATTGCCGCTATCTTCATTTACGTTTGATTGGTGTTAGAAGTATTTGCAAACTTACTGCCAGAACGTAGTTAGTAACCTCAACTGAACCGGGATTTGCGATGTCTATGGGTTTTTTGGCTGTCACAGTCAAAACAACAGGACTTTGCAGAGCAGATAAATACTATTTTTGTCGTGTGCCGATAATCAAAAGCCCGACACCCACTAGCGCCATTGATGACACCCACCACGGCAAATTAGCCTGGGCGTCAACGATATGCGCAGCTCCGAGTAATGCGGCAGATACTAGTGTTGCAGCACCGGCGATGCTGAATCGCAGAGATCGACTTCCTGAAGCACCAGCTCCACCCGATGTGGACTCAAATACGTTACCCGTCAAGCCTTGACTCATGGATTTGTTTTTCAACTGCATGTAGTCGTGAATGAGCATGGGCATTTCGGGCATAGCCTTCAATATTGCCGGCACCTGATCGACCAAGCGCTTAATCACAGTTTGAGGGTTATTTTGCTTGACCACCCAGCGCTTCAGAAACGGTTTACCGGTCGCCCACAAATCCAAGTCGGGGTAAAGCTCACGACCCAGCCCTTCTATGTTGAGCAACGTTTTTTGCAGTAACACCAATTGTGGTTGTACTTCCATTTCAAACCGTCTGGCAATATGAAATAGCTTTAATAAAACATCACCGAACATAATTTCGGATAATGGTTTTTCAAATATGGGTTCGCAAACAGATCGAATACCAGCTTCCAATTCGCTAACACGAGTATGCCTAGGCACCCATCCTGAATCTATATGAAGCTGAGCCACACGTCGATAGTCTCGTTGAAAGAACGCCAGTAGATTCTCACCTATATAGCGCTGATCTTCCTCAGTCAGAGAGCCAACGATGCCAAAATCCACTGCAATATATTTTGGGTGGCTGGGATTATCGGTTGAAACAAAAATATTTCCAGGATGCATATCGGCGTGGAAAAAATTATGGTCAAACACTTGGGAATAAAAAATTTCGACGCCGTGTTCAGCTAACTTCTTCATGTCCATGCCAATCGCTCGCATGGCCTCAATATCCCTTATAGGGATGCCAGAAATACGTTCCTGAACCATCACCGTAGTGCGCGTGTAGTCCCAATATATTTCCGGAATATAGAGTTTGTCAGAGTCCTTGAAATTGTTTCTCAAAACCACCGCGTTGGTGGCTTCAGCGACCAGATTGAGTTCGTCATGAATGGTCCGTTCATACTCTTCAACCACTTCCCTAGGTCGTAAGCGTTTTCCATCATGCAAGGCAAACGATGCCATGTCAGACAGTAGAAACATCAGACTGATATCTCTATCGATGGTCTTCTTGATGTCAGGTCTGAGCACTTTGATGATGGCTTCTGTGCCATCGTGTAAAACAACAGCATGTACTTGCGCAATGGATGCAGACGCCAACGGCGTGTGTTCAAAGTGTTTAAACAACACCTCAATTCGCTCTTCAAGTGCCCGCTCAATTTCAACCCTAGCAATATCGCTGGGAAACGGTTTTACATTATCCTGTAATTGCGCCAGCTCATCGCCAATATCATCCGGTAGTAAGTCTCGGCGAGTAGATAATACCTGCCCTAGCTTAACGAATACCGGACCTAGCTCTTCTAGGGCCAAACGTATTCGAACACCGCGCGGTAAATCTCGTGTTTTAGCGCTTAACCAACGAGTAGGTGATAAAATAAACAGATGCTGCAGTCCTGACACGCTTGTTTGATCAAGGAACAACTTCTCAAGACCATACTTAACAAGAACATGTTCAATACGAGCGAATCGGGCGACACGGCTCAACACCCGTTTTCTCCTGATGTATTCGACTCTAATTGTTCAAGCCGTTTTATACGTGCCTCTAGCCTATCCGCCGCCGCTCTAATTGCATCGACATCCAGGCAGAAATCATGAACCTCACTGTTTGGAGCGAGTAGCTCTGCCTCTTCTTGCAGATATTCACTGGTGTTTTGCTCGAAAGATGACCGTGTTCGGCTCAACCAGGACGAGAGCGATTTACTGGCGACATTAAGCTGATGCACTACCGTATCACTCAAAATCGGAGACAGAAATTCTTCCCAATCTGGATTCAGTTTGGCAACAATTTCTTTTAATTGCTGACCAATGTGCATATTCCCTTTGATGCTTACGTCACCTTTATACAGCGCATCATTGCTACTCGCCAATGATCTAAAGGCTGACAAGCTGCCAGTGAGCGTTGTATCTGCCGGTTTGTCTACTTCACCGATCACGTTTATATGCCTACCGACAATGGAAAATACAAACTCAATATCAGGACCGATGATATTCACCGAGATCACGCGTCCCTCAAGTTGATCAAGACGATCACGAGTTTGCGGGTCGAGCTGTAACAAGGCATCTATGCCTTGCTCAATCGCTGCATTTATCGGTGATGGGAGTCTGCTCATGGCGGTTAGTCCAAACTAGACTTTATAACCTTTGTGCAAAGCAACAATTCCGCCTGTCAGATTATGATATTTGGTTTTGACAAAGCCTGCCTGATCCATCATGTCTTTGAGGGTTTCCTGATCGGGATGCATTCTTATGGACTCTGCCAGATACCGATAGCTCTCGGCATCGTTAGCAATCAACTTGCCCATCATAGGTAACGCTGCAAAAGAATACGCATCGTAGGCTTTACTTAATAAGGGCAACACGGGTTTCGAGAACTCTAACACCAACAAACGACCGCCCGGCTTCAATACTCGGTTCATCGACCGTAACGCCTTGTCCTTATCTGTAACGTTACGCAATCCGAAGGCTATGGTTATGCAATCAAAGGACTCATCGGCAAATGGCAAGTTCTCTGCATTGGCCTGAGCGTAGTCTAGGTTATCGATGAGCCCCTTATCCAGTAGTTTGTCGCGACCGGTAAAGAGCATGGAAGCATTGATGTCTGCCAGCACAACAAGACCGCCCTTTCCTACTCGTTTGGAAAACTGACCTGCAAGGTCACCAGTGCCACCTGCAATATCAAGAACTGCCTGACCAGGCCGAACACCGGACTGATCTAGTGTGAATCGTTTCCACAGGCGATGGACACCGAACGACATAAGGTCGTTCATGACATCGTACTTGGATGCAACCGAGTCGAACACCTGCCCGACCATACCGGCTTTGGCAGCAGCGTCTACGTCCTGATATCCGAAATGTGTTTTTTGTTCGCTCACGCTACATTTACCTCATAAAGGCGAAAAACAGATCACCTATCGTGTTATTAAATTCGACTTTTTCCAGCGGCTTCAAGTTTCGCTAAATATCCTTGCCAGTTTTCTTCGTAGTGCTTTCCCAGTCCATGAAGATAATTCCAAGTAAACAAACCAGTATCATGGCCATCATCGAATATAATTTTCAACGCATAGTTGCCAGTGGGCTCAAGGTCGTTGATGCCAACATTCTGTTTGCCAACTTGCAGCACCTCCTGCCCGGGTCCATGACCCTGTACTTCGGCAGAGGGTGAGTTGACTCGCAAGTACTCACACGGCAAATTGCATTTGAACCCATCATCAAAATGAAGCTCCAGCACTCGGCTTTTTTGATGAAGTTTTATATCAGTTGGTCTTGGCATAGTCTTAGAACGTCGTGTTACAAATTAAAGGATGTATCGGCTCAAATCCACATCTTGGACTAAATCGCCCAAATGATCGTCAACATAGTCGGCATCGACAGTTAGAGTTGTGCCGCTTTTATCAGATGCTTCAAAGGACGCCGTTTCAAGCAATCTTTCCATGACGGTATGCAGTCGTCTCGCCCCAATATTCTCTGTGCTCTCATTTACTTGCCAGGCAACTTCCGCAATTCGGGCTAATCCGGTATCGGTGAAACTCACCGCGACGCCCTCTGTACCCATAAGTGCTACAGCTTGTTCGGTAAGCGAGGCGTCAGGTTCACTGAGAATTCGAACGAAATCATTTGTTGTAAGGGCTTCAAGTTCCACCCTGATGGGTAGACGGCCCTGCAATTCGGGAATGAGGTCTGATGGTTTTGCCAAATGGAAAGCACCACAGGCGATAAACAGTATGTGATCGGTTTTGATCATGCCGAACTTGGTGGATACCGTGCTGCCTTCAATGAGTGGTAGCAGGTCACGCTGAACACCATCGCGAGAAACATCAGAACCGGAAGCACGATCACTTGGTCGCGCCACTTTATCTATTTCATCAATAAACACGATGCCGTTCTGTTCAATGTTTTCCAGCGCCTGGGATTTCAATTCTTCATCGTTGACTAGCTTGGAGGCCTCGTCATCAATTAACAATTTCATGGCGTCCTTGATTGGCATTTTTCGTTTCTTAGTTTGATCACCGCCGAGATTTTTAAACATGCCCTGCAATTGCTGAGACATTTCTTCCATACCCGGGGGTGCCATGATTTCGACACCCACGCTCTGCATGCTGACATCAATCTCAATTTCCTTATCGTCCAGCTCACCTTCGCGTAGTTTCTTACGGAATTTTTGGCGAGTACTGTTCTCTGGCGATTCACTCACGCTGAAGCCGACTGAAGACGCCGGTGGCAATAGCACGTCCAAAACCCTTTCCTCCGCAGCATCCTCAGCACGATTGCGAAGCTTTTGCATGGCCTGCTCTCGGGCCTCCTTCAATGCCACATCAGCCAGATCACGAATAATTGACTCTACATCTCGACCGACGTAGCCCACTTCAGTAAATTTCGTGGCTTCAACCTTGATAAAAGGCGCATTGGCCAGCTTAGCAAGACGACGAGCTATTTCGGTTTTTCCAACACCAGTTGGACCTATCATTAGAATGTTCTTTGGCGTGATCTCGTTTTTCAGATCATCGCTAAGTTGTTGCCGACGCCAGCGGTTACGCAGTGCAATAGCTACCGCTCGCTTGGCACTAGCCTGTCCGATGATGTGCTTATCGAGTTCCTGGACAATTTCTCGAGGGGTCATATTCGACATGATGTTTAGTGTTCTTTAATCCGAATTAGCTGAAAATGAGTCAGGTGTCAAAATTCAGGGTTTCGATAGTTAGATGCTTATTGGTATAGATACAGATGTCTGCCGCAGTTTCAAGGCTGTATCTAACAATATCTTCTGCTTCAAGCTCAGTGTGGTCTAGCAGAGCACGAGCCGCCGATTTTGCGAAGTCGCCACCGGAGCCTATAGCAATTAAACCACCCTCAGGTTCAATCACATCGCCATTTCCAGTGATGACTAAAGACGCTGTCTCATCTGCTACGGCCAACAAAGCCTCCAGGCGCCGCAACATGCGATCTGTTCGCCAATCCTTGGCTAATTCCACAGCAGCACGGGTTAGTTGGCCTCCATGCGCTTCAAGTTTGGCTTCAAAGCGCTCAAACAAAGTGAACGCATCAGCCGTGCCACCTGCGAATCCTGCGATTACTTGGTCCCTGTATAATCGCCGGACTTTACGGGCATTGCCTTTCATGATCACATTACCCATGCTCACCTGGCCATCGCCACCTATCACAACTTGATTGCCACGCCGAACTGAGCAAATCGTGGTTCCACGGTACTGTTCCAAAACTTCAACCCTCGATTAGTAAGACCCTTATCCCGGACTATTCATGAGATCCGATCGCGGCCCGACTGAAGGCAGCCCCGTCTGATTATCACGTCGGACCCTGTGCCTGTAGGGAATTTCGTGAGGGAGCCAACGCATCCGGGCGGAATACAGACTGTATTTCGACGGGGGCGCCCAGTCTGAACGAAATTTCCGACGGGTGCTGGGGACAAGTGAGAATTAGGCGTATTCATGAATAATCCGAGCTAAGTGTACCCGCTTGATAGAGTTACAGTAGCAACAATGCTTAAAGCTGTGCTGTGTTAGCCTTTCGCCATGCAATTGACTGTCCCTCAACGAACCCAAGCCGAAGCCGGCAGTTTTCCGACAAATCCTGAAGGCGTGACACAATGGCTCCAAGTATTGCAACCGTTGGAATCAGATACAGATGCGCGAGAAATCTATCGAGGCTTAAAGCACAGTAACCGCTTGCACAACAATGTTGATCAGCGACGTGCCGTTCTGAGTTGTTTCATACCGGTATTGAGAGAATTACAATCTTATTTGAGTGAAATGACACAGGCGCAGCCGTTGCCTCTGTCCAGAGAGTTTTCCCGTAGTGCTCGACTGTCAGATGCCTTGTATCGCGAGGAAGCCTTTGCTTTCAAAATATTACTATCTGAAAGCAATACACCGCTGGCTGACGATGCCGGAAGGGCCATGCAAGCACTAGCCAGACAGGCAGAGTGTCAAGTACACACCTATCAACGCATTCCTGATTCACTCATACACGACGCCCACCAACTATACATATTGGCTGAAAAACACACATTATTGACTGGTAGTCGCGGTTCAGATCTGCTCTCACTAGAAGATCACTATCGATTTATCCTGCTGCTTAGCATTGCTGATCTCGGACAACAGCGCGCGCGACAATTACCTCTGCTGCTCAACTTTTTAAAGACGTGCATTCGCGATATTCAAATCGAAAAGGATCGCGACAGAAAATCACTCGCTATATACGACTACGCAATTAATGTTAACTTTGGCGCCAAGCCAGAACCCGCACTCAGT
The DNA here is from genome assembly GCA_047629055.1 of Halioglobus sp. Classification (GTDB taxonomy): domain Bacteria; phylum Pseudomonadota; class Gammaproteobacteria; order Granulosicoccales; family Granulosicoccaceae; genus Granulosicoccus. The sequence continues at coordinate 22,794 of JBLHWG010000004.1, read as the reverse complement.
CTTCTTGGCGAACAGATTTCAGACGTACGCTGGTTCAGCATTGCTCCAGTTTTATATCGAATCGATACCCATTCAGCGCGATTGAGAGCCTCGTCAACAACATCGCTGGGAAGCGATACCTTGGAACGACAGTCGTTGGCTCGATTGCATGTAGCTTTGTCGCGCGCGAGGCAGCGTCGTAGCCCTAGAAAAATTCAATTTGAGTCGCAACGTGTCATTTTCGGCCACAAAGAAGTTTGCACGCACCTTTTGTACCAGCTTGAAGAGAAAACCAGTCATGACACCACCAACTGGAGAGTGGTTAACTCATCCGCTCAAGGATTGTGTATTCAGAACTCTCAATGCCGTACAGGATTAGTGCAGGTTGGGGAGCTGGTAAGCATTACAAACCCGGGTGTACCGCTGCGTGCACCAGATGCGCCAAAAAGCAGCAAGCTGGATGCCTCGCTTGGTGTAGTGCGCTGGGTCCGGGCTTCCGGCACGGGGTCAGGCAACGGAGGAATTGTCATAGGTGTGGAGATACTGGCTAGGAGCGTTTTGCCAGTGCGGGTGCTGCGCGATGAACGGAATCCTGCTGCGCAAGCAAACACAATATTATCAACTCAACACTCAGATCGGGATATTGGGGTTGGAGAAAACGCTCTCATCGTTGCCTGCAAAGTAAAGAACACAATCTTACAAACCATGCTGACACCCTGTTATCTGTATCAATCAGGCGACCGGCTGACAGCGTCTCAAGGTGGACGCTCGCGAAAAATGCGGTTACGCAACTGTCTTCAGACTAACGGTTTATTTAGTCAATTCTCGCTGGTCGACGTCGTCACCAGCGAGTAGCAGTCTGCGTCGCGTAGGCCTCCTGGTTTTCAGCCTTCGTTGGCTGCCGTATCAAAGGTCGATGCGCCCGGTGCAACCCTTTCCTGTCTTGCTCTGGGATGCGCCTTATCGTAAACCTCTGCAAGATGCTGAAAATCCAGATGAGTGTAGATTTGAGTTGTGCTGATATCAGCATGACCCAACAACTCCTGGACTGCGCGCAAATCTCCACTACTTTCCAGCAAATGACTAGCAAAGGAATGCCGAAGCATATGCGGGTAACAGTCTCTATCCAGCCCTTGTGATTCAGCTAGTTTTTTCAATCGCATTTGTACGGTACGAGGTGCTATTCGCTTACCTCTGGAGCTTAGAAACACCGCCCTATCATTGGCCCCAGGCAAACTACGACGATATCCTAGCCACTTATTGATAGCCTCTACAGCATGCGCCCCGACTGGCAGGTCACGGACCTTTCCACCTTTACCTGTAACTCTCACCTGTCCAACGCTCAAGTCCAGATTAACAAGATCAATGCCGACAAGTTCAGCTAGTCGCAAGCCAGACGAATACATCAGCTCGAACATCGCCAAATCACGACAGATCATCGGGTCGTTGAGATTTTGAGCTAGTAAGCGGCTAACTTCTTCCGGATCGAGTGTCGCCGGCAATGCTTTCTTGTCTTTCGGGGCAAGAATATCCTGTGCCGGATTGACATCGCATCTACCCAGCCCCACCAAGTGATTGTACAAACCACGAAGTGCTGACAATCGACGAGCCAAAGAACGTCCCGCTATCCCGTTGCGATGCTGCTCGGCAACAATCGAGCGTACGTCTGCGGCGACCAGGGCATTCCAATTTTCAATGCCCCGAGCGGTCGCAGATGCTGCAACAGATTTCAAATCGCGCGCGTAATTGCTTACCGTGTGAGGTGAACATCGACGCGCAAACCGTAAATCTTCCAGATAAGAATCGATATCAGGTTGGAACGCACTCACTTCTTGGTCACAGCTGCAATAGCACCGTAACTGTGCAGACGTCGGCTTAACAACTCGCCTAACTGGTTGAGGAACATGACGCCTTTGCCCGCCGAGAATCGAGATTCGTCGCGACTCGTGAGCATCACAACACCCAACTGACGTTCGTGATAAAGGGGCATCAGCGCCGCAGATGCGATGTTAGAAGAATTCTTACCCACAAAGCACTCCAGGTGCTGAGCAGCTGGCAAACCACATTGTGTTTGTCCCGATTCAAACAGTTCAGCGAACAGCTCTAGATGCTTGTCATTTTGAGGAATTACTCGTAAACCTTCAATCTCATTGAGCTTTCGACGTCTGGTTGCTGCTGCTCGTCCGGCTGACGCGGATCCGGCCTTACCAACATCGGCAGTTGCAGATTTTTTTCGAGTTTTTGCACGTGGTACTTTGTCGGCAACCAACAGTATATGCACTTCATCAGCATTGAAATTCTCACGCAAACTGTTGCGCGTTAACGCCACAATATCTTCCAGTGACGGTGCTGAAACAATGTCTTGCAACAAAACATGCAAGCGCTGATGAAGATTTTCATTCTCACGTGCAACAGATATCAGATCTCTGAGACTGTTTTCCAGTGTTCCACATTTTGATCGAAGAACAGAAACCTGTCTCTCAATCAGCGATACGGCCTTCCCGGATTCGTGCGGTATTCGTAGTCTGGGTAATACATCCTGATTTTTGACAAAAAATTCAGGATTAGTCGTAAGAAATCTGAGTACGGCTTCGTCGGTGAGCACGTTGCTCAGATCGGATTGTTCGGGTTGCATTATTCTCTACTTTCTCGTGTGTCCCACAAAGACTGTAGAACATGGGCCAGTCATTTCAATTGAAGTATTTTCATTTGGCCAATTAATAAGCAAATCACCACCGGGTAAGGTCACAGTGACCGTCTTGTCAAGTAGACCTTGTTGATGCCCTATAGCCACGGCAGCACAGGCTCCTGTGCCACATGCACGGGTCTCACCAACGCCTCTTTCAAAGACTCGTAAATAAATTCTCTGTCGGTCAATTATTTTCATGAATCCGACATTTACACGATTTGGAAATCGGTCGTGACTCTCAATTAAGGGTCCCAAACCTTGCACATCAGCTTGTTCAATATCGTCAACCTGGAGAAGAACATGCGGATTTCCAATGCTGGCAGCCCCCACCTGGAAAGTATCACCGGCAACGTCCAGTTCGTAGAACAAAGACTCGTTTTCAGCATCAAATGGTATGTGTTTTGGTCGAAAATCGAGTATGCCCATGCGCACAGTCACGTCTCCATTGCTCAGCAAATCTAAAGTAATAAGACCACTTTGCGTCATGACATTTATCGATTCATTTTGCGTTAGTCCCTTATCAACAACGAAACGTGCGAAGCATCGAGCACCATTCCCGCAATGCTCCACTTCATCACCATCAGCATTGAATATTTGGTAATCGAATTGCGCTTCAGAAACGGATGGCGAGTTTACGACAAGCAGTTGGTCAAAGCCGATTCCTGTATGTCGATCAGACCATTCACGAATTCGGGTGCGACTTAGTTCAAGCGATTGTGACAAGTTGTCAATGACCATGAAATCATTGCCTAGTCCATGCATTTTTGTAAATGCAACGCTGTTCATGGCAGTAATGATTCTCTGGCAAATAGGATATTCAGTGTTTCTCGTTCGCCAACCACATGAGCTTTATCGCCATCAACCATAATCTCAGCTGCTCGGGGCCTGGTATTGTAGTTTGAACTCATAACAAAGGCATATGCACCTGATGAACGCACGCACAATAAATCACCCTCGGCGATAGCCAGCTTGCGCTGCTTGCCTAGAAAGTCGGCGGACTCGCAGATAGGCCCGACCACATCATAGGTTTTCGTCACGCGAGAAAGGGTCTCTACAGGTTCAATGGCTTGCCATGCGCTGTAGAGTGCTGGTCTGATAAGATCGTTCATTGCCGCATCTACGACAGCAAAATGTCTATCTTCGTTATTTTTCAAGTACTCAACTCGTGTTAACAAAACTCCCGCTTGCCCAACGATGTAGCGACCTGGCTCAACCAGAATCGTAAGCTTGCGATCACCAATGGCTTCTTTTATGCACTGAGCCCACGCCGATACGTCCAGTTGGGACTCATCTTTGCTGTATTGAATTCCTTGTCCACCACCCACGTCAATATGCGATAGATGTATCCCTTCGTCGCTGAGCTTATCGACCATTTCCACCAATAATTTGACAGCGTCGGCATAGGGCGCAAGCTTGGTCAATTGCGAGCCGATATGACAATCGATACCTTGCACATCGATTGATGGAATGCTCGCAGCACGACGGTAAGTGAGCAAGGCTTCATCCATACCAATACCGAATTTATTTTCCTTTAAGCCGGTAGAAATATACGGATGGGTTTGCGCATCGACATCAGGATTGATTCGCAGCGATACGCGGGCAACTGATCCGTGAGCAGCGGCAACCGTTGCCAGACGTTCCAGCTCGGACGGGGATTCAACGTTGAAGCAATGGATGCCGGCATCCAGCGCTGCCACCATTTCATGCGTAGTTTTGCCCACACCAGAAAACACGATTTTCTCTGGGGCTCCGCCTGCAGCCAATACCCGCTGCAATTCGCCAATAGAGACGATATCAAAACCTGAGCCTAGGCGAGCAAGTACATTTAACACGGCCAGATTGCTGTTGGCTTTGACGGCATAGCAGATTAAATGTGGATGCCCATCTAGAGCCATGGCAAATTCTTGCCAGGCAGATTCAATCGCCGCTCGATTGTAAACGTACAATGGCGTACCAAATTCTTCTGCTACTGAAGACAAGCTCAGTTGATCGCTCATCAGGGAGCCGTTGGCTCGGTAAAAAGGTGTCATGGCAATATTGTTGATATCAAAGATCAGTTAACTGGATGAAGCGTTCTTGGTCTTGTCTTTCTTGACCTCGTCTTCACCCTTTTCGCTTGTGCCCACTTCATCGGTGGGCGCACTTTCTGCTTCCAACGCCTGCTCTAGTCTGAGAAGATCCTGCTGAGTCACCTCGTCAGGCACAAGAAACAATTCTCGCTTGTTGCCGCAGGCGCTCAACAGAGTTAAGCCCACAACACAGGCCAGTGGCAACACTGCTGGCAGCTTCAATCTCATGACATGCACTCTAGAAGTGGAGCTTTGGAGTATACTCGTACCTTGTCTCCACTATGCATGAGCAGTGTAAACCATGTCTCAAAAACTGCTCGACTGTATCGAAATATCAACGGCTGAAAAAACCGAATACACAGTTATCTGGCTACATGGCCTGGGCGCCAGCGGCCATGATTTCGAACCTATTGTCCCAGAATTGCACCTGCTGCAACGACCCGGAATAAAGTTTCTCTTTCCACATGCTCCCATCCGCCCTATCACTATAAATGGTGGTGCGGCTATGCGTGGTTGGTATGACATCAACTCGCTGGATTTTGGCAGCAGAGAACAAGATGTTGAGGGTATTAAGGATTCCGTCAGTCTCGTCAGCGATCTCATCAATAATGAGATCAGGCTCGGTATACCTGCAAGCAATATTCTGCTCGCGGGGTTTTCCCAAGGTGGTGCAATTGCGCTCTACGCAGGCTTGACTGGCGAACACATTCTTGGCGGAATCATGGCCTTGTCCACTTACATGCCAGTTCAGACAGAAGCCCTACCGCTCATAACCGATGCACACCGCTCGGTTCCGATCTTCATGGCTCATGGGGAGCACGATGATGTGATTGCCATTGAGCATGCTCTGCAATCAAAAGTGGCGTTAGAAGAGCAAAAAGTCAAAGTCGAATGGCGAACCTATTCGATGCCGCATAGTGTCAGCACCGAAGAGATAGCCGATTTATCAACCTGGATGAAGCTTCAGTTCGGCATGTAGGTCATGGTGAGACGGTCGCGGGCCCTCTCAATTGCAGCTTTAACTGCTGATGGTGCTGTTCCACCAACATGACTTCGAGCGTTGACTGACCCTTTGAGGGTCAATACTTCGAAAACATCTTCACCGATATCAGTGCTAAAAGTGCGTAAAACGTCAAGCGGCATCTCAGCCAAATCCTGCCCATTAGTGACACCGTAGGCGACAGCTGAACCCACCACTTCATGGGCATCACGAAACGCTAGGCCTTTCCTAACCAGATAATCCGCCAGATCAGTCGCCGTAGAAAATCCAGATTTTGCGGCCATGAGCATGGATTCTTTTTTCACCTCTATCGCCGGTAGCATGTCAGCAAAAGCGCGCAAGCACCCTAGCAAGGTATCGACAGAGTCAAACAGCGGTTCCTTATCTTCCTGATTATCCTTGTTGTACGCCAGAGGCTGACCCTTCATTAACGTCAGTAACGACATCAAATTACCGTAAGCGCGTCCTGTTTTTCCACGAACAAGTTCTGGTACATCCGGATTTTTCTTCTGAGGCATGATGGATGAACCAGTACAGAAGCGATCTGGCAAATCGACAAACTGAAACTGAGCAGACATCCACAGCACCAGTTCTTCTGATATGCGCGACAAGTGCATCAAGCACAAAGCGGTGTTGGAACAAAACTCAATAGCGAAGTCCCGGTCACTTACTGCATCGAGTGAGTTTTCACAGACAGAATCAAAACCCAACAACTCACGTGTGATCTCTCTTTGAATTGGGTAGGACGTACCCGCCAATGCCGCTGCGCCCAAAGGCATGCTGTTCATACGTCTGCGAGTATCTGATAAACGATCCAGATCCCGCAGCAACATTTCAAACCAAGCCATAACGTGATGTCCAAAAGTTACAGGCTGAGCGGTTTGTAGATGAGTAAAGCCCGGCATGATCGTCGCACTGTGGGTTTCAGCCAATATGAGCAAGCCTTCAAGTAATCGACGATATTCGCCAGCCGCAGCATCACAGGCATCTCGTAAGTAGAGGCGAATATCAGTGGCCACCTGATCATTGCGTGATCGACCGGTGTGTAATCTTTTTCCTGCATCACCAATTTTGGCTGTTAGCGCAGCCTCGATATTCATATGCACATCTTCTAGCGCGACAGACCATTCAAACCTGCCAGCAGCAATGTCTTTCTCAATACTTTTGAGCCCATCATGTATTGATAGGCAATCTTCTTCCGATATAACACCGCTCTTCATTAACATGGTGGAATGAGCAAGTGAACCAGCAATGTCCTGCCGATACATTCTTTGATCGAATGTCACTGAGGCGGTAAACGCCTGTACGAATTCGTCTGTAGATTCTGAAAATCGCCCCCCCCACAAAGTGTTGGTGTCGGAATTATCAGCGTTCGCGTGGTTGGAATTATCGATGTTCGACGGTGTGTCAGTGCTTGTCATAGTTTTGTATCAGTACAAAAGAGAATTCTAAGGGCTAGCAGGTAATTTAATGTAACTGCAACTGCTAACGTTATCCAAGGCCTGTGCAATGTCGCCTGCAGGGTTAGTTTCAAGGACATCATACTAAAAAACAATGAGCCTACCGTTAACCACGATTCTGATAACTCGCCCCATAGGCCAACATCAAGCATTTGCGGCAAGGTGCTCTGAGCTTGGTCTTCGTATAGCTCACCTGCCCTGCCTTGCCATTAAACTACTGCGTAATGATCGGCTATCCGCGGAGCTGCTTGAAAATACTGATCGTGTTCTATTTACTAGTAAAAATGCCGTTCTACATGCTCACCAGCAATGCCCCCTTCCCTGGCCACTTACACGGGTAAGCGCCATTGGCCCTGCAACCACTGCTGCCTTGGCCGCTTTTAATCAGCCCGTTAATTTGATACCAAAACCGCCGTTTACCAGCGAGTCTTACCTTCAGCAATTGGAAAGCCTGCCAGCACAGAAGCTATTGATCATCAAAGGTTTAGGCGGGCGAACCTTGATAGCCGATCGTCTGAGTGCACTCGGTTGGAGAGTGCAGGGAGTTGATGTTTATCAGCGATGCTTACCCCTTATAAGCCGAGAAAATGTTGCCACTCTTTTTCAGGATTCTGCCCCAGAGCTCATCAGTACTACTAGCAATGAAGCTTTAGAAAATCTAAAAATTCTGGCACATGAACATTGGGATATGCTAATCAGATTGCCTATTATTGTTAACAGTGAGCGCACAGCGACACTGGCTCAGTCCATGGGATTTAAGCAACCCGCCTTGGTAGCAAAAAGCGCTGGAGACGAAGGCCAGCTCGAGCAAGTAAAGTGGTGGATGTCGAAACAATAACTGGGCCCTAAGTGATTCGAACTTGGGATAAAACCGCCTCAAGTCATTGAATAACACGTATTATCGCGACTGCACAAAATTAACCGTGAACTACACTCATGAATCTAAATCAGGACCGAGGCACCTTAGCTTGAATCAGAGTTAAGGGAGAGTCGATCTATCAATACGTTGAGGAAGTAGAAACTGGGTGAGCGACACGGGCACTGAGAATCGCGCCGACGAAGAAGCGCGACAAGCAGTCGATAACATCCAGTGTCGTTTCCTGGAACGAATCGGTGACCGAGTTGCAAGCGGCCTATCGATGCGAGAGCTCAGTGAAGAGCTCATTATCGAGGCATTGAATGTCACACACGCACAATACGGTTGCGTATTGCGAGTCGAACCAGAAGGATCGCTCTCATTGAATGCTGTTGTATCGCGTGAGTTCGATGGCAGCATTTCCAGACAACATGACACCATTCTAAATCGAGTTCCCGACTCTTTAACCGGGGATGTCATTCAATCAATGAAAGCGTCCTTTAGCAATGATGCTGCCCGTATGCTCAGTGGTAATTTACCCAGCTGCCATCCACGCGTCCGCTCATTTGTCCTGTTACCCATCCGTGCAAAGTCACACGTTAGCTCCCTGCTTTTTTTAGCGAATGCGGATCAGCCCATAGATCTGATACTCGTCAATCGCCTTCAGTCAATGCTTGATGCCTTCATTCGCATTCACCTGAACAGCATTGTCAATCAAGGTATCAACCACGTTATCGCTGATATTGGGCAGACGAGTCGTCAGTTAGTAACCTTGCTCGACACGACATTCGACGGTGTCATTACTATCGATGAATACGCGCTCATAACGGCTTTTAATCCAGCGAGTGAGCGCATGTTCGGCATCAATAGTGATGCAGCGATGGGATCATCGTTCAACAACTTTATTCCCTCAGATGTCCTAACCAACGTCCTTGATCAAGCTGAAAGATTTCTGGGATCCCAGCATAGCAATGATATTCGCCCTATGCGCCTGAAAGACATACAGGCCATACGTGCCAGTGGTCAGGAATTCGCCGTGGAAATGGCTGTGTTTCATACGCGCATCGGCGAGGATGTCTACACCACCATGGTGATCCATGATGTGACTGATCGGGTTCAGTCCATCAGGGATCTGCAAGATACTATTGTCCAATACGAAACACTGTGCAAAATAGCCCCCGTTGGCATTGTAAAGCTCAATCGGGAATGGACCTGCGAATTCGCCAACGAGTTATGGTGCGAATTAAGTGGTCTATCCGTTGAAGATACTTTAGGTAGTGGCTGGGTAGATGCACTGCATGAGCAGGACAGAGCTCAAACCCTGAAAGATATACACACCGCCTTAAAAATTGGTGATAAATATCATTGTATGGTCAGGTTGAATTCACCGGATGAACAATCTCTCTTCGTAAGTGTTAATGCAACCTGTCTGATTGACGAATTAGGTTTGCACACAGGTTGCCTCATTGTGATCACTGATATCACTGATCAGCATGTTGCCGAACGCCGATTGAAACAGATCTCTCACAAGGATCAATTGACTGGACTGGATAATAGAGAGAGCTTTCTCAGACACCTGAATCGATCGGTGGAAACACGCTTACCGAACAACGTTGTGGCATTGTTGATCATCGGATTGGATGGATTTAGATCGATCAACGATTGCTGGGGGCATACAACCGGTGATGAGCTCTTACAACAAGTCGCAAAAAGAATTCAGTTAACGGTAAGTGATCAGGATTCTGTTGCTCGCTTTGGTGGTGATCAATTCACGGTGCTGCTTACCAATCTGGACCACATTCGTGACGCACAACGAGTGGCCAACAGTATCGTCAACGCCCTAAAAGACCCTTTTCAGCTACAAATCGAAGAAGTGATTCTTTCCACCAGTATTGGTATTGCCACACTTTTGGGTGAACCCCAAGCTGATGATGATGGGTCTAATTCTTTGATCAAGCAGGCCGACGTCGCCTTGCAGCGAGCAAAGTCTTCTGGTCGCTCCAGACACGTCTTATTTAGTCCTGAATTAGACCAAGGACAGAAGGATAAGTCAGCCCTTCTGACCAGTTTAAGACGAGCTGTGGACAGGCAGGATTTCGAACTCTATTACCAGCCACAAGTACTGATCAAGGGACAACGCCTACTGGGCTTTGAAGCACTGCTACGCTGGCCGCAAACCTCTGGTGAAAACATCAGCCCTGCCGTGTTCATGGATGTATTGGAGGAAACGGGCCTAATTGGTGAACTAGGTGAGTGGGCGTTAAGTCAGGCCTGTGGTCAGCATCGCATCTGGCTTAAAAAGGGCTTGATCAGTCCTGCGACGACCATGTCAGTGAATGTCTCCGTGCGCCAACTAGGTATGCCAGGATTTGCAGACCGGGTAGAAGCCATTCTGAAAAAACACAGCATGCGCGCAGATAGTTTGATTCTGGAAATTACAGAATCTGCAATGGTCGAAACCATTGAAACCGATATCATCCATCATCTGAAACGCCTGGGTGTGCAGATATCATTGGATGACTTTGGCACCGGCTATTCATCGCTGGCCTACCTAAGCCAACTGCCACTGGATCATCTAAAAATTGATCGCTCATTCATAGCCGATATCTCGCGCAACTCACAAGCCATATCCATCGTTAAAAGCATCATAGCTCTGGCCAATACGCTGGGTATACGAGTCATTGCAGAAGGCGTGGAAGATGCCGGTGTCTTTCCTCTGCTGCTGGAACAAGGCTGTGAGAGTTATCAAGGCTATTACTTCTCCAAACCTTTGCCCGCGCGTGTAATGGCCACTCAACTTGCCGATATGGATAAGGTGTGTTTAAGCCACTACGCCAACTTTATCGATCTTGATACTGCAGAGATGGCCTAAACCCAGCTACAGACCGAGTTTAGGCCACAGCTCATCAACCCGTTGTTTCACTGAATCTGTCATTTGAATGGGCTCGCCCCATTCTCGATTCGTTTCGCCAGGCAGTTTGTTGGTCGCATCCATACCCATTTTCGACCCCAAACCGGATACTGGCGAGGCAAAATCCAAATAGTCGATAGGCGTATTCTCAATGAGCGTCGTATCGCGAGCAGGATCCATACGCGTGGTGATTGCCCATATGACATCCTCCCAAGATCGCGCATTGATATCATCATCGACCACAATCACAAATTTGGTGTACATGAACTGCCGCAAAAACGACCACACGCCCATCATCACGCGTTTGGCGTGACCGGGATATTGCTTCTTCATGCTTACCACCGCCATGCGGTATGAACAACCTTCTGGTGGTAAATAGAAATCGGTTATTTCTGGAAATTGTTTTTGCAAGATAGGCACAAACACCTCATTCAAGGCGACGCCCAAAATTGCTGGCTCATCAGGTGGTCTTCCGGTGTAGGTTGAATGGTAAATCGGGTCGCGCCGGTGAGTTACCTTCTCAATCGTGAATACCGGAAATTCGTCAACTTCATTGTAATAACCTGTGTGATCGCCAAATGGACCTTCTGGTGCCATCTCATCGGGATATAAATAACCCTCGAGTACAAATTCTGCTGAAGCCGGTACTTGTAAATCAGACAACACCGCTTTGGCTAGCAAGGTACGCTCACCTCGCAGCAAACCTGCAAAAGCATGCTCGGATAGCGAGTCGGGTATTGGAGTGACTGCGCCGAGAATCGTGGCGGGATCTGCCCCCAGTACAACTGCCACTGGAAACGGCTCGCCTGGATGGGTTTGCTGCCACTCGCGAAAATCCAGTGCTCCACCCCGATGACTGAGCCATCGCATAATCACCTTATTGGGCCCAATGACTTGTTGACGGTAGATACCCATATTTTGGCGCTTCTTATGCGGACCCTTGGTAATCACCAATCCCCAAGTGATTAACGGCCCCGCATCTCCAGGCCAACAGGTCTGAACAGGAAGCTTACTTAAATCGACGGTATCCCACGACTCCTGCTGGCAAGCTGGTGAACGAGTGGTTTTAGGTGCCATATCCAAGACCTTTTTAAATATCGGCAAGGTGTTCCACGCATCTTTTAAACCCTTCGGTGGATCGGGTTCTTTCAAGAATGCCAGCAATTTCCCCACTTCGCGCAGAGCTGCAACAGAATCTTCACCCATGCCGTAAGCAACACGCTCTGGTGTTCCGAACAAATTACCCAGAAGCGGTATGTCACTCCCTATTGGATTTTCAAACAGAATTGCCGGGCCTTTATTACGCAGCGTTCTGTCGCAGATCTCAGTGATCTCCAAATTAGGATCAACCGGCTCACTGATACGAATCAGCTCACCTTTGGCTTCAAGCCCTGCGATGAAATCTCGAAGATCGCGGTATTTCATAAATCAGATTATCGGTAATTGTGACGTCAGCCCTAAGTTAGGCGGCCAGACCGGAGTGTCGCAACAGCGCATCGACTTCGGGCTCTCGCCCACGAAATGCCTTGAACGAAGCCATGGCGTCACGTGAACCACCGACTTCAAGGACATTTTCCAAAAATGACCGTCCTGTAGTTTCGTTGAAAATACCTTCTTCCTCGAAACGAGAGAACGCGTCAGCTGATAACACCTCGGCCCACTTGTAGCTGAAGTAGCCTGCGCTGTAACCACCAGCAAAGATATGTGAAAAGCTGGTTTGAAAGCGATTAAAGGCGGGTGCTGGAATGGCAGCTACTGCGTCGCGGATTGTGTTCAGTGTGGCCTGAACATCAGGTGCCGCGTCTGCCGTTGCCTGTAAATGCAATTGCATATCGAACATTGAAAATTCCAGTTGTCGAACGAGTTGCATGGCAGATTGAAAATTTCGCGCATTACGCATTTTCTGCAGCAGCTCATCTGGCAAAGACTCACCCGTCTTGTAATGACCGCTGATTAGATCAATGGATTCGCGCTCCCAACACCAGTTTTCCAGAAATTGGCTAGGCAGTTCTACCGCATCCCATTCAACGCCGTTAATACCAGAGACACCTGCAGTTTCCACCTGAGTCAGCATATGGTGCAAACCATGACCAAACTCGTGGAACAAGGTCGTCACTTCCATATGAGTTAACAGCGCTGGATCGTCTCCAACCGGAGGTGTTAGGTTGCAGGTCAGGTATGCAATGGGTTGCTGGACACTGTCGCGCAATCGTTGTCGAGTTGCACACACATCCATCCAGGCACCGCCACGCTTGTTTTCGCGAGCGAAGTTGTCCATGTAGAACTCCCCTCGTGCCCTGCCCTGTTCATCCGTAATGCCATACAAGCGCACATCTGGGTGATACACATCCACGTCTTCAATCGGTGCGATAGTAAGACCGAACAGTTTGCCAACTACCGCAAACATGCCAGGGATCACCTTATCGGCTGGGAAGTAAGGCTTGAGCTCTTCATCAGAAACATCGTGTTGCTGCTTCTTCAGCAGATCGCTGGCGTATGCAATATCCCAAGCGCCTAGTTCGTTCAGATCAAGATGCTCTTTAGCGAAGGCTGAGAGTTCCGCAAATTCAGCACGGGCCATGGGTACGGCTCTTTCGGCTAAATCGTTAAGGAATTCCAACACTTGCTGTGGGGACTCAACCATTTTCGGCACAACTGATAGATTGGCATACGAATCAAACCCCAAAAGTGCCGCCTTTTCAGCGCGTAATTTTAGTATTTGTTCAATGTTATCGGTGTTGTCGAACTTACCTGCGCCCGGTCCCTCCTGTGACGCTCTGGTGGCGAAGGCCGTGTAAACCTCTTCTCGCAATACCCGATCGTTTGCGAACATCATGACGGCGATATAGCAGGGGAATTCTAAGTTCAGCAGATAGCCTGTTTTACCCTTGGACTCGGCGCGTTGCCGCGCCGCCGCAATGGCCGACTCCGGCATTCCATCCAGACTTTGCTCCTCAGAGAGGATTTTTTCCCAGGCGTTAGTCGCATCAAGCACATTGTCCGAGAACTCTGTAGTCAACTTTGATAGCTCGAGTGATATTTCTCCAAACCTCTTCTTGGATGCATCATCGAGTGAAACACCACCGAGTTCGAAATCACGCAAATCCTGTTCAACCTGCCGTTGTTGCTCAGCGAGCAGGTCGTTATAGATGCTTGAACTCTGAAGTGTCAGAGTTGCATTATATAGAGCAGAGTTTTGTCCAATATTCGTATAGTAGCTGCTCAACTTTGGAATGCATTGTTTGTACACTTGACGAAGTTCGTCATTATTCATGACCGAATTCAGATGGCTTACAGGAGACCAGAACAAACTCAAGGCATTGTGAACCTCGCCCAACGGCTGCATAAGCGTTTGCCACGTCGGTGAGTTTTGCGCTGCAACGGTGTCTACAACCGTCTGGCATTCTTCTAACAGGCCGTCCAGTGTCGATTCGATCGAATCAATTTGAATAGACGTAAAAACGGGACGTTGAATCAATATATCAGACATTGGAGGCTGTAACCCTGGGTCGAAGATTGTAACCATGAACCGTTCAAAAACTGTTCACTATCCTTAAACGCAAAGTGAGCCAGTTTGGCTCACTTTGTCGGATTGAGATACTGACTTACGTCAATAGTTCAGCTCGACCTAAACGTCGAGGTTAGACACTAGCAGCGCATTTTTTTCAATAAACTCGCGTCTTGGCTCAACCTGATCACCCATCAGCGTATCGAAGACGTCATCAGCTGCAATCGCATCTTCGATATTCACCTGCAACATTCTGCGAGCTTCTGGATCCATGGTGGTTTCCCACAACTGACTCGGATTCATTTCACCCAAACCCTTATAGCGCTGGATGTACAACCCACGTTTCGATTCACTAATTAGCCAGTCCATAGCTTCTTTGAAGGTTTTCACAGGCTGTTCACGTTCACCTCTAGCAACGTAGGCACCCTGCCCCAACATGTCCACTAATTTCATAGCAAGTGTTGCTAGACTACGATAATCTGCCGATCTGAAAAAGCCCGAATCTAACTGTATTTCTTTGTCATTACCATGAACTCTGCGAACCAGACGAACGCCATGCAAACCGTCTAGCTCTGTGGAAGACGCTGCATACTGCGAGGTCACAGGCAAGTTGGAATTTAGCGTAGCGATAAGCTCTTGCGCATAGTTCGCCACTTTATCGGCGTTACCTAAGTTTTCTTCAAGCAGTGGCGCTTGATTGACCATCGCCTCAAGCACATCTCGATTGAAACGCCGCTGCATACGATTCATCAGCAAACCGACGCGCATATATTCCTGCGCTAGAGACTCAAAACCTGTTTCGCTTATGGTGGGAGCATCCCTGTTGACATGCAACCGGGCTCCGTCTAATGCTAACTGCAGCAGATAAGCGTTTAACTCTGCATCATCTTTGACATAGCGCTCTTGTTTACCTTTCTTTATTTTGTACAGCGGTGGCTGAGCAATGTAGATATGCCCACGGCGGATAAGCTCAGGCATTTGACGATAGAAAAATGTCAAAAGCAACGTGCGAATGTGAGAACCATCTACATCAGCATCAGTCATGATGACGATGTAGTGATAGCGCAGTTTATCTATATCAAATTCGTCGCGACCAATTCCACAACCTAACGCGGTAATTAGCGTACCCACTTCGGCGCTTTGCAGCATCTTATCGAAGCGAGCTTTTTCCACATTCAGAATTTTGCCCTTAAGCGGTAAAATTGCCTGCCTACGGCGGTCTCGACCTTGTTTTGCAGATCCGCCAGCTGAATCTCCTTCTACTAGATAGATTTCAGATTTAGCTGGATCCTTTTCCTGGCAATCTGCCAGTTTGCCAGGCAAACCTGCAATATCTAGGGCTCCTTTTCGGCGAGTCATCTCTCGGGCTTTACGCGCTGCTTCACGGGCTCTGGCCGCATCGATAATCTTGGCTGTTATGAGTCTGGCTTCAGTTGGATTCTCTGCTAGAAAATCGGTCATGAATTCGCCAAGTACAGATTCCACAATACCTTTCACTTCTGAAGAAACTAATTTGTCTTTCGTTTGTGAAGAGAATTTAGGATCTGGAACCTTCACTGAAAGAACCGCCGTTAATCCTTCTCTAGCATCATCACCGCTAGCTGATACTTTTGCTTTAGCACTCACACCGCTTTTTTCCATGTACTGGTTTAGGGTTCGAGTCATGGCTGATCGAAAGCCAGCTAGATGAGTTCCACCGTCTCTTTGAGGAATATTGTTGGTAAAGCAGAAAATATTTTCTTGATATGTTTCAGTCCACTGCAACGCTATCTCTACTGACACATCGTCTTTGGAACCCAGAGAGTGAATGACAGTTGAGTGAATAGAACTCTTTTTGCGATTGAGATGCTCAACAAATGCTCGGATACCACCTTCGTATTCGAAGGTATCTGTTTGGTCAGTTCTTTCGTCCTTCAGTATGATTCGGACACCACTATTAAGAAACGACAGCTCACGAAGACGTTTTGACAGTATCTCGTAGACGAACAGAATATTCGTGAAGGTTTCTGCACTGGGTTTAAAGTGAATCATTGACCCAGTCTTGTCTGTTTTCTCACCGACTTGAAGATCAGCAACTGGTTTGCTATCTCTGTATTGTTGTGTATGGACGTGTCCATCACGATGAACGGTTAACTTAAGCCATTCGCTCAAAGCATTTACCACGGATATTCCTACGCCGTGCAAACCACCGGATACTTTGTAGGAATTATCGTCAAATTTGCCGCCAGCGTGCAATACCGTCATTATGACTTCTGCAGCAGAGCGCCCTTCTTCTTTGTGAATGTCTACAGGTATTCCGCGCCCGTCATCAGACACGCTGACAGACTCATCTGGGTGGATAGTCACATTGATAGCTGAGCAGTGACCTGCCAAGGCTTCATCAATTGAGTTATCAACAACCTCAAACACCATGTGGTGTAGTCCGGTGCCATCATCGGTATCACCGATGTACATACCTGGCCTTTTTCTGACCGCATCAAGTCCTTTAAGGACTTGAATATTCGAGGAATCGTAGCTGGGGGTATCGCTCATTCTACTAATCTATTTAGCGTAACCCTTCAATCATACTACCTTTTTGGCATCTCCGTTGATCATGTGAAACCTTTCATGTTTTTGGGATTGAAGGAGACTAAGATCTACGCCTGTAACGAATATTTGACCCTTCAAATCAATCAATTGCTGAATCAGCTGTTGCGAGTGTTCCGTGTCCAATTCAGAGGTTAAATCGTCACAGAGAAGCACTGCTTGGCGGTTGGATTTTCCTTGAAGTAAATCCAGTTGTGCTAAGTGCAAAAGGTACACCAGTACCTTTTGCTCTCCGCGAGACAACGTTTGCTTGGCAGGGAAATCGTTGGTCATCATGACCATTTCGGCTCTATGAGGCCCGTCCGTTGTCGTTTTCATTTTTCGATGATAATCAACATTTTTTACCAGTAGCTCAGCTAGTGTGAAGTCTGAAGACCAACCAGATTTATAACTAAGTTCCACGTGGAACCTCGCATGCATGGTTGTTAATCTGTTCTGTAGAGCCACTGCTAGTGAGGAAACGTAGCTTTTTCGGAATTCATCTAGTTGATTTGCAGATTCAAGAAATAATGTATCCCATGATTTTAATTCTGATAAAGATGCACGATCTCTCAACAATTGGTTTCGCTGTGAAAGAGACCGTTTGAATTGCTGCCATAAAGGGAAAAATGTAGGTTCCACGTGGAACACCCCCCAGTCAAGAAATGCACGTCGTTCATCTGGACCTTCTTGAATAAGTTTGTGGCTATCTGGGGTTAACGATTTAACAGGAAGTAACCGGGTCACTTCAGCAATCCGATTCATCTCTTCAAAATCAAGTCTTAGCTCTACAGTGCCATCACGGTGCCTTTTTAGTCCAGCCCTGTGATCCCTAGCCGTGTTGGGATCGTGGAATAGGGCTGTGATGGTAAAAGCATCAGAGGATTTGCGGATCAACTCACGTGCTTTTCGCGTTCTGAACGAATGCCCTGTGGATAGACACTGCACAGATTCGAGAATCGAACTCTTCCCAGATCCATTGTCACCAGTGATCAGGTTGAGACTTGGGTGAGGAACCAGCGATATCGAATTTATATTCCGAAAGCTGGTTACTTCAAGCTTAGTCAGAATCACAGACGCATTGGCATGACAACGTACTTGCTGTCGCTAGACGTCTCTGGAGTGATTAAGGCACTACTATTCCCGTCTTTTAGTAATATCCTGGCATTCTCTGTTTCCAGCGTATTTAATACATCCAACAGATAAGTAACATTGAAGCCTATCTCAGCAGACTCACCAGAATAATCTACTTCTAGCTCGTCTATGGCTTCTTCCTGATCTGGGTTATTACTGGAAATTGTTAGGGTGCCAGTTTGAAGCGATATTCTAACACCTCTGTATTTTTCGTTGGAAAGCACTGAAGCCCGTGTGAGTGATTGTTTCAGTGTCTGACAATCTATCAACAATTCCTTATTTCCGTCGATTGGAATTACCCTGTTGTAATCCGGAAACCTTCCATCTATTAGCTTAGTGCTTAGGCGAACACCACCAACTTGAACTTGCAAGTGTTGAGAAGTAACCAATAACGTAACAGGTTCTGAGGCATCAACACTGCCTAATAATCGCTGTAACTCTCCGATGCTCTTTCTTGGAATTATTGCCCTTACTGGTGTTTCTGGCTCGGCATCAGTATCACACTGAGCATATGCCAACCGATGCCCATCCGTTGCCACACATGACAAACGGTCAGCTCCAATTTCTAGCAGCATTCCGTTCAAATAGAAACGTACATCTTGCTGAGCCATCGAAAACGCAGTGTTTTTGATACAGGTGTGGAGCACGTCTGCTGTCAGTATTACCTTCTGTGGAGAATCGAGCTCTGCAACGTGGGGAAATTCTCCTGCGGGGAGAGTGGCTAAAGTGAATTTACTCCTACCTGATTTGAAAACCACCTTATCACCAGATGCATCAAAATCTACTCTGGCTGAATCAGGTAGATGCTTGCAAATTTCCAGCAATTTTCTTGCTGGAACGGTGGTTGTTCCAGGTTGATCGATATGCATCTCGACTCGTGCTTGCATTTCAATCTCGGAATCAGATGCAGTTAACGTTAAATACCCGTCATTTGCATGCATTAAGACATTTCCGAGTATTGGGGTAGTTTGACGACGCTCAACTGCACCTACTACATGTTGAAGAGGTGTCAGCAATGTCTCTCGTTGTGCACTGAATTTCATAGGGGTTTAAAAAGGTTTGTTTATTTATCTTTATGTTTATTATTACTACTACTGACGGCTAACTCTGAGGATAAGTCAATTAATATGATATTAATCAGTGGCTTATAGAGTTATATCAGTATGTATAACTACCATGAATCACCGAGCGTAACCTGTGTATGAAATGTGGGTAAATCCTCATGTACGTTTTCATACATATAACCGCACATTGTTATCCACAGAGTTGTACCGTATTTAATTGCAATGTCATTTGACACCTACTAGCTCGATAATGTTCTCATAAGATTGCTGTAATCCTCGCGTATGCCATCATCTGACTCGCGAAGTTCCTTAATTTTTCGACAGGCATGCAGAACTGTCGTGTGATCACGACCGCCGAAGACCTTGCCTATCTCAGGTAAACTTTTGCTGGTGAGTTCTTTTGCTAAAGCCATTGCGAGTTGTCTAGGGCGGGCTACCGACCGTGTACGGGATTTGCTGGACAAGTCTGATAATCGGATCTTATAGTACTCGGCGACTGTTTTCTGGATATTCTCAATCGTGACGGATTTGGCTTGCACGGCCAGAAGGTCGGCTAACGCCTCTTTTGCGAATTCCAGAGTAATAGGCGTTCCAATTAATTGCGAATGGGCGATGATACGTTTCAAGGCGCCTTCTAGCTCGCGAACATTACTTCGGATGCGTTTAGCAACGAAAAAACTCACTTCTGAGGGAAGCGTGATGCCGTTCTGTTCAGCTTTGCTGTTGAGTATGGCCACTCGCATCTCAAGTTCAGGTGGCTCGACGGCGACAGACAGGCCCCATCCAAATCGGGTTTTTAATCGTTCCTCTAACCCATTTACTTCTTTAGGATAACGATCGCAAGTTAGAACGATCTGTTGATTGCCTTCAAACAAAGCGTTGAAATTATGGAAAAATTCCTCCTGTGTTTGGTCTTTTCCCGCGAAAAACTGTACGTCGTCAATCAGAAGGGCATCCAGTCCCCGGTAGAAGGCTTTAAATTCGTGCATCTTGCCGTGCTGAAGAGCGCTGACCATTTCAGCGACATACCGCTCTGAATTAATATACAAAACACGTGCTTCGGGGTTGTTGGCGATGATTTCATTGCCAATGGCCTGCATAAGGTGAGTTTTCCCCAAACCAGAAGCACCATAAATAAGATAGGGATTATAAGCAGTGCCCGGGCTACGACCAATTTGTAATGCTGCAGCTCTTCCTAGCTGGTTGCTTTTACCCTCCACTAGCGTGTTGAAGCTAAATTGTGGCTTTAAATTGCTTTGGTGTGCCGGAACGCTCTTAGCTATCTGAGAATGAGCGGGAGCAGCCGAGACACCTGAAGATCTATAACTATTAACGTCAGACCAAGATCGAGAACTGGTTTGTTGAGTAGCTACGGATCTGGCATTAGGGTTGACGGAAGGAGTCAATAACTCTGATCCTATAACCAACACAACATCAACCTCATCCGGAGTGTTTAACGCCGTAGCGATTTCCTGTATCCGTGCACGAAAGCTGCTCTGAACCATATCCAGTACGAATCGGTTAGGCGCCATGATGCGCAACTGCTCGTTGATGTGTTGCGCTTGAAGAGGTCTGATCCAGGTATTTAGCTGTTGATCCGACAATTCGGCTTCTAGCTGAGACAGACAGCGATCCCAAAGTGGTGCTCTCAACAGCAAAATCTCCGAAGGTGAACAATCATATAGTAGACGTGGAGTGCACAAAGCACTTAAGCATGATTGCGGGGTAGTGACTCTACGCGAATAAGCCCCTTGGATTCAATCCAAAAAATGATCAATTAATTAAGGAGTCGTGATGTACGCTTTTACTCAGCGTTACAACTGGTAATTTTGTACTGTTTACACCTTGACGTTTACAAAGCGAAAGATTAATATTGTCGGTTCGTTAAAGACACGCGCAGCCTATAGCGCTGCAATTGAGTACAGCTGACATGAAAAGAACGTATCAACCGAGCAAAATTAAGCGTGCTCGCACCCATGGATTTCGTGCTCGTAAAGCAACACGGGGTGGTCGGGCAGTACTTGCCTCACGTCGCCGTAAGGGTAGGGCGCGCCTCAGCGCCTAATGTGCCCAGCTGATCCAGCGGTCGGTAATCCTACCGCTTGTCAGTCTGATCACTCTAATCCAACGTCAGAAGCGATGACCCTCGCGGTAAGCGAGGGCCATGTGTTTCCAAGATCTGCACGGTTATTAACTGCAGCGGACTACGCCTGCGTTTTTAAAAAAAACCAAAGGTTTTCAGACAAACATTGGACGATTTTGGTTCACACTGATAAAAGTATTTCGCCCAGGTTGGGGCTTGCTATTGCCAAGAAACGAGCCAAACGCGCGGTGGACCGGAACAAGATAAAAAGAATTGCCAGAGAATCGTTTCGCGCACACAGGCATCAGTTTTTTGGACTGCATTTGGTAGTTATGAATCGAGACGCTGCTACTAGTGAATCGACTTTGGGGCTCAGGAAATCCATTGACTTGTTATGTCTCAAGATAATCGCGAAGCACGCAGTAAAGTAAGCGTCGCGTCAATGAGAAATGAGTTTACTTTTCATGTTATGAAGCTGAGGGCTGGCGTCAAAATGTGAAGTTATTTTGTCGTCAGCCCTAAGCACACAAGTCGAAAACAGGCGATAATAAAGTATGCTTTGGCTGATCGCATTCTACAGACGCTGGGTAAGTCCGCTGTTGCCTCCGCGATGCCGGTTTATTCCAAGCTGCTCTGAGTACGCAATCGAAGCAATAGAATCGTACGGAACAATGCGTGGTGGTTGGCTAGCAACTCGACGTATTTGTAGATGCCATCCCTTTCACCCTGGTGGATTTGACCCAGTGCCGCTAAAAGATGTCCAAATTGTAGACAGCACTTTAACGTGTAAGCAGGGTTCCTGTAAAACGTCTGCATTAATCGCGGTTTCGCCCACCCACGCAACAGACCCGACTAAGAATTAATGGAAACCCAACGACTGCTGTTGTACCTCGCGTTCGGATTCTTAAGTCTGATTATTTATCAGACTTGGTTACAGGATTACCATGCGCCAGTACCGGTAACCCAAACCTTCACTGCTGCCCCAGGAAATACAGCTGTTGGCGGCACACCAGCTGTTTCCACTTCGTCCAATAATGCTGCGGACTTACCTAATGCTGTCGCCGGAACGGTAGCGACTCCATCGGCTAATGACAGTGCGGTTCAATACTCCACAGTGTCTGTTAGCACCGACATCATGGATGTTGTGATCAGTGCTCGAGGCGCAACCATTGCCCGTGTGGATCTACTCGACTATCCGGTTTCCATAGAACAAAGGGACACCCCTTTTCAACTAGTCAGTGATGATCCCTTACATTACCTCGTAGTAGAGTCTGGCTTACAGGGTAGGGCCGATGAAAGCGCGCCTACTCATCGTGTATTAATGACTTCTGAAGCCGATAGCTACACCATGGTTGATGGTCAGGATTCAATTGTTGTGCCGTTCGTCTGGAAATCAGATTCAGGTATTACAGTCACTAAAACTTTGACATTCTATAGAAGCATCTATGAAGTTGATGTTGCCTATGAGATTTCAAA
>JBLHWG010000003.1:0-42377 GCA_047629055.1 Halioglobus sp. | reverse complement strand
CTGCTTCAAAAAAAGGTAGCCAGCGAGCCACAAAATCTCGGATATCCTGGAACATGTTTTCCACGTCTGGTTGTTGTTCGAGAAAGTCGATAATTGGCTTATCCTTGCCTGTAAACTCCCGAATTTCTGGTTTCCAGTGTGGATTGGGCAGGCAGCGTACGTCGAACATGAAATCCGTACTCGCTGGTGTCCCGTGTTTAAAACCAAATGACTGGAAGATAAGTGCCAGTCCACCCTGAGTTTTGCCCAGGAGGTAGGTACGGATAATGTCGCGCAGGTCGTGCAGATTCATGGCTCCGGTGTCAACCACAAGATCAGCTTCTCCCTTGACTGGATCCAGCAATCGGGTTTCGGCATCGATGGCGTTCATCAAAGGCAGATCTTGCCTGCTCAGCGGGTGTTTGCGGCGTGTTTCGGAAAACCGTGTGACCAGAGTATTTCGGTCTGTGTCCAGAAACAGAACTTCGACCGTAATGTCCGAGCGCAATCTGAGATCTTTAAGCAGGCTTAATAAATTGTCTGCTGAGGCGCGCTCGCTGCGCATATCCACACCGATGGCAAGATTGTTATAAAGATCCGATCCGCTTGCCAGTAGTTTGTCGATTAGGTCCGACAATAAATTTGCCGGGATATTGTCGATACAAAAGAAACCTTCGTCCTCCAACGTGTGCAAGGCCACGCTCTTTCCGGAGCCCGAAAGGCCGGTCACTATCGTTAGTCGTGTCATCTATTCAGGCTCTTTTTCAGGTCGAGATTCTGTCCCGGACTTTGATCGATTGCCTTTGACTCTATGCACATTCCGTGCGGTAGAGGCCATGGCGTCTGCTTGTTTTTGAACGAGATCATTTGATGCGCTATATCCACCGTTACGTAATATCTGATCACGAACGGCCGCTTCCACCAGTACCGCCATATTACGGCCAGGTGCAACGGGTATGGTACGTTTGGGTACGTGCACTCCCAAGACAAGCCGAGTATCTGAAGGCTCACTGATGCGATCCCCGGCAATGTTGGCCACGTCTTCGTTGTATCCGTCCACACTGACCGGTTTCAGATGAACGATGCAGCGCAGTATTTTTCTGGTACGAGTGTGGGCATGACCATACATCAGCGCAATATTGAGAATACCCAGGCCTCTGACTTCCAGAAAATCTCTTAACAGAGGAGGGCATTCAGACTCAATGGTGCCTGGGGCTATTCGCGTAAATTCAGGGGCGTCGTCGGCGACCAGAATATGCCCTCGGCTGATCAGTTCCAACGCCAGTTCACTTTTGCCGACACTGGCTTCCCCAGTGATCAGGACTCCGGTGCCATGGACGTCCATCATGACACCATGGATGATTTCCCGTTCTGCCAATAGCTGTACGAGCAGAAAGCGCATGCGGTTGTGCAGCTGAGCGTATTCCAGCGGCGTGACGAGCAAGGCTATTTGTTCGCGCTCGGCTAGTGCGACCAGACACGGCGGAGGTGCCAGCTGATCCGACACTACAATCATGTCACAAGTATCCGGAACAGAGTATTCGAAGCGTTCCGCATCTAATTCTTCGCTTTCTCCAAACAAGCTCACCTCTGCAGCACCGAGAAGTTGAATACGATTTGAGCTATTGAAGTTCAATGGGCCAAGAAGTCTTGGTCGCTCCTCTGGCGCCAGATCACGAGTGAGTAGGCGTGACTCCGAGCCTTGCCCTGCTAACCAGGAAAGCTTCAGGTCGCTTTGCAAGGCTTCAAACGCTTCACCGACAGTGAGTTGTCGTGAGGGCATCGGACGTTTACTCTCCTAATAGAAGTCAGCTATTAACCGGGGCGAGTGAAAGTAGGTGCTTGTAAAGACGCTCGGGTTCTTCAAAGTTGCGAAGTTGCGTCCTCAACGTCTCGTCGCTAAAACGTTTGGCAAGTTTGGCCAGTATTTTTAGGTGTTCGTCGTTGCAATGCTCTGGGACCAGCAGGCCTAATACGAGATCCACTGGTTGCCCATCGACGGATTCGTAGTCCACACCCGTATCCAGTGTTACAAATGCAGCGATCGGCTCCTGAATGCAACTAACTCTGCTGTGCGGAAGCCCTACACCGTGACCTAAACCGGTACTGCCGAGCCTTTCACGACTGATGAGTGCGTCCAATATTGCCATGTCGCTAAGCGTATCCAGCTCAGGTTCCGATTTTTCAGTGGTTTTACGGGATATCTTCGATTTGATCGAAGGTACTGTCAGGCCATTCTTGGAGGCAAGTTTTTCAGCATCTTCGGACACTGATTCAGAGCCGTCGGCAATCATTGCCTGATGTTTTGCTCGCAGTGACTCTCCAAGTATCTCGGCAACAGTCTGAAGTGTGCGTTTTTTACTTTGCACGTTGCAGTGGCAACAAATGCGCTCAGGTTCGAGCAGGTCGGATAAATCCATGGGATAGACGATTTGCAACTCTTGGCGGCTCAAAGGCCCTGCAGTGTGACCAAGTGGGCCACACGAACAGAGCCTTCAAGTTTTCGCGATGTAGCTATTGTGCGCTCTCGCTGTCCGGATTAAAAGTGTCAGGTCCGTGTTTTGGCATCTATTCAGCGAGGATTGGTTCGCGGTCTCTGCGATGCGCCTTTTGTTTTCCCTTGTAGCGTATGAGCTGTCTGTCGAGTTTATCGACCAGGAGGTCAATAGCTGCATACATATCAGGTTCCGTTGTGGCTGCGTGGAGTTTGGTGCCTGCAACTTCTATAGTCGCCTCCGCTTTTTGTCGCAATTTCTCAACAGTTAGAGTGACTTGTATTCCGAATAAGCTTTCGGAATGTCTCTGGAGGCGGTCCATCTTTTCAGTCACGTATTTGCGCATGGAGCTAGTTACGTCAACGTGGTGACCAGTGATTGTGAGGTTCATGGGCATCTCCTGTAATTGTTCAACTTAAAGGTTTAACTTAAAGATTCAACTTGCCGAATGCGAGGGATGAAAAGTACCCCCGCTTACTACTGTCCAGGACTATTGCGTGTCCTGTAGGAAGGGAGGTGGCACGCCCATGGCTCCACCTTTACCAGCACGAGTGGCTGGAGAATTGGGAGACGCTTTATTTGGGCGTGCAGGTTTGACATAATTCCTAATTAGTTCAGTCGCTTACGCTCATTTGATGGCGGAATAGCCATAGACTCACGATACTTTGCTACGGTCCGTCGCGCAACCTGTATTCCCTCCGAAACTAACGTACTGGCGATTTTGCTATCAGATAACGGTTTCGTAGCGTCTTCGGCAGCAATGAATTTTCGAATCATTGCGCGAATGGCGGTGGCTGAGCACTCACCCCCGTTAGCCGTAGAGACGTGGCTCGAGAAAAAGTACTTAAATTCGAATATTCCGCGCGGAGTGTGAATGTACTTATGGGTTGTGACGCGTGAGATGGTTGATTCGTGCAGGCTCAATTGCTCAGCAATATCGCGTAATACTAATGGCTTCATAGCCTCATCACCGTACTCAAGAAAGCTACGCTGGCGCTCCACAATGGCAGTTGCCACGCGTAACAGTGTCTCGTTCCTGGATTGCAGGCTTTTTATGAACCACCGCGCTTCTTGTAGGTGGTTACGCATGAAATTGTTGTCGGGGCTTTTGTCAGCTCGCTTCACCATGCCCGCATACAGTGCGTTTATGCCTAGTTTTGGTGCAATATCGGGGTTCAGCTCAACTCGCCACACACCTTTGACTTTTTTAACAAAAACATCGGGCACTATGTATTCGTCGTGATCATTGACCAACTGGCGGCCCGGTCGAGGGTTGAGGCTGCGGATTAGTGCTATTGCTTCTTGTAGTAATTCATCGTTAATCTTGAATAATCTGCGTAGCCTTGCAAAATCGTGAGTCGCCAGTAAGTCGAGGTGCTTGCCCACGATTCCCAAGGCGATAGTGTTTAGCTCCGATTCTGGTAACTGGCTGAGCTGAATAGTCATGCACTCACTAGCGTCACGTGCACCACAGCCTGCTGGATCAAGATGCTGAACCAAGTGCAGAACGGTTTCGAATTCGTCAGCTACGAACATCTGCTGTGGATCTGCAATGTCGCGGTTCAAGCCGTCAATAAGCACGTCGACGTCATCAAGGAGGTAACCATTGTTATCGATGGCGTCGATAATGGTTTCAGCGATTTCCTGGTCACGCCCGGAAAGTGGAGCGAAGCGGATCTGCTCGTTCAGATGGTCCTGAATACTGGTAATGCCAGCGTTATGAAATTCAGTGAAATCGCGTGATTCACCATCGCTGCCACTGCCTGAGCTTGAAGGCGTTGCTGAATCGTAAACATCGTCCCAGGCGCTATCAACTGGAAGGTCTTCCGGCATAACGTCATCAGAATTTGATGAGTTTTCACCTGGCAGCTCAATTTCTGACGATGCTTGTTTCTGCTCTGCCGCGGTTTTTTCGGCTTCCTGGTTGGCTTCTCGGGTCTCGCGTGATTCGTTGGCAAGATCGGCCTCTCGCGGTTCAGCGCCTTCCTCGTCCTGCATTTCAAGCATTGGGTTGCTTTCAAGCGCTGTCTGAATCTCAGTCTGCAGCTCCAATGTTGAGAGTTGCAACAGCTTGATAGCCTGCTGAAGCTGTGGGGTCATGGCCAGTGATTGGCCCATCTTTATCTGCAGTGACTGTTTCATGTTGCGTGTCCAGTAAATCTTTCCGAGCGAAGGAAGTAACAGTTAATTGTTTTTACTGCGCAAGTAACTCGCCGTAATTGAGTATGGTCCAACATTTCAAGATTACAAACTTGTTAGGAAAAGAATTGTGGTTCAGCTCGCATGACAGTTTACGGCCACTACCAAGCTCGTTTTTAATCAGATCCTCACAATTTAAGTGATTGGTTCTACTAAAAAATCCTATATTTTGAAGTTATCGCCTAAATACACCTCCCTCACCTCCCTGTTGGCTAGGACATCCTCAGGAGCGCCTTCAGCTATTAATTTCCCACGACTAAGGATGTAGGCGCGATCACAAATGCCAAGGGTTTCTCGTACATTGTGATCAGTTATCAAGACCCCGATATTGCGCTCTTTGAGCTGAGTGATAATGCGTTGGATGTCCACAATGGAGAGCGGATCTACGCCTGCAAATGGTTCGTCTAGCAAGATGAAACCTGGGTCTGCGGCCAGCGCACGCGCAATCTCCACACGACGACGTTCGCCGCCTGACAGGCTTATTCCGAGGCTTTCGCGTATGTGCGTAATTTGTAACTCTTCAAGTAGAGCTTCCAGTCGATCTCGCTGATCTGTCTTGCTCAGCTGCTTGCGAGTCTCCAGAATCGCCATGATGTTCTGACTGACCGATAACTGCCTGAAAACCGAGGCTTCCTGGGGCAAATATCCGACACCCAAGCGCGCACGTATGTGCATCGGGTGGTTTGTAATGTCTTCCCCGTCGAGCGTTATCTGGCCTTGATCGGGTTTGACCAATCCAACAACCATGTAGAAACAGGTGGTTTTACCTGCGCCATTTGGGCCCAATAGTCCTACCACGTCACCGCTGCTGACTGAGAGGGAGACGCCTTCCAGGATGCGTCGTTTCTTGTACGCTTTATGAAGGTCGGTGGCTGCTAGAGTTCGTTTCACTTTGAACTTGCGGTGGTCGGTGGCAAAATTTGAATGCTGACGCGGCCGGTTTTTCCACCGCCCTCGGCATTAACCTTCTGTGTTCTTGCATCGAACACGATGAGGTCGCTGACCAGATTCTGTCGTGGCTGACTTAACGTGGCAGCTCCTTTGAGTGTCAGAGTTCCGGCGAGTGCGTCATAGATAATACTTTCGGCTTCGCCTTTCATGGTGTCTCCAATTTCGGTTTCCTGTTGGAATCGGATAGGGGCGCCGGTGCCGGATATGGTGTGCAAGGCATTGTCTTTTAATACGATAGCAATGTTGTCTGCGGTTATTCGCATAGTGCCTTGAGTGATTTCAACATTCCCTGAAAGCGTCTGGGTACCGGCTTTTTCGTCAAATTCGGATTTATCTGCCTGAATCTCAATGGGTTGGGTCAAATCACTTTCGCGAGATTGCGCGGAGCCCATGCACAGGACTGATCCGGAAAGGAGCAGGGCGCTAGCCAGTTGCAGAGTTAGGTTCACAATCTGTGTCCTTTGGTTGGTGGGTTACGAGCCTTGCTGTTGCGCATGGGCAGCATCTACCGACTGGGCGCATCGTAGCGAACTGATACTGAAGATAGCAGGCTTAGAGTGCCCTCATCGATGGCCGATGACATTCCGGTCGCCTTTAATGCCCAATGTGCGGACACGATTTCGATGTCGGCATCGGTAGATACCAGATTCGATTCTGTGGCCACCGTCAATTGATCAGTGGTGATGGTGATGGGGTCAGTATTATCTCTACGTTGATGCATGATCACCTCGCCGTGCATGGTGAACAAGTCTGGATTTGTATCAAAGCGTGCTTTTAATGAACTGATATCCCAAGTAGCGCCAAGTCTGTTGAGCTCGATGCGGGGCGCTATAATTTCTGATCTATCGTTGTCTGGATAGTGAGCCAGAGTGTCACCTTCAATGGTGTATTCAAGGCTTCCATCTGTGCGGAATTTTTGAGTTTTAAACTCCGCTAAGTAATAGTCCGATCGCGTCTGGCGCATATCAATGGTCTCCTCGATTTCAATAACAGGAGGTGCTTCGATTCTATCCACTGCGATCACTACGAGAATGAGCAGAGGCAGTAGCAACCAATATCGTGACAGAAGGCGTGTGAGCATGTTTCACACGACTCCGGCAGCGAGCAGAGCATGCATGGTTACCACACCTTTTAACTTGCCTTTATCGACCACAGGCAACGAGGTAATTTTAAGGCGCTGCATGAGGGATACAGCATTCACAGCCAATTCATGCATTTGCGTTGTGGTCGGTGTTTTGATCATGACCGCGTCTATTTGCAATGTGTGAATATCTGCGTTAGTGGCTAATGTACGTCGCAAATCGCCATCGGTAAATATTCCAACAAGCAGGCCAGAATCATTTTCAACAGCCACCATGCCAAGACCTTTTGAGGAGATTTCCATCAGGGCATCAGCCAGTGTGGCCGTTTCGCTACAGCGTGGGCAGTCGTCCTCAACAACCATGACGTCGTGGACATGCAGCAGTAATCTGCGGCCTAACCTACCGCCAGGGTGTGATCTGGCAAAATCTTCCTCGGTGAAGCCGCGAACTCCCAGTAACGCCACTGCCAATGCGTCACCTAAGGCGAGGGTGGTGGTTGTGCTTGATGTCGGAGCCAAACCAAGAGGGCAGGCTTCTCGATCAACGTGAGTGTTCAAGAACACATTCGATGCTTTAGCCAGCGGCGACTCAGACTCGCCACACAAGCTGATCAATGGTATGCCCAACCGCTTGATGCCGGGTATCAGTGTCATCAGTTCAGCCGAATTACCCGAGTACGAAATAGCAAGGACAACATCGTCTATTTTAAACATGCCTAGGTCGCCGTGACTTGCTTCGGCTGCGTGAACAAAGAACGCTGGGCTGCCGGTGCTAGCAAAAGTGGCAGCCAGCTTGGCACCGATATGTCCCGATTTGCCGATTCCACAGATAACAATTCGACCTTCACATTTCAGCAGTAGTCTGCACGCTTCAACGAAAGTTTCATCAATTCGACTTTCCAAAGCTGCCACGGCGGCAGCTTCTATCTGAACCACAGACCGTCCTAATCTTATTAAGGATTCTGTCTCGATGATAGTATTGCCTATGGGTTTGGTCTGCACGGGTTACCGAAGGTGACGCTGTTGGGATGAGTCAATTATAGTAGCGTGGCGCGTAATTTTCAGCGACTTCACTCAGCGGCCTCAAGTCTGTCTAGTTCATCTAGTTCATCTAGTTCATCTAGTTCATCTAGTTCATCTAGTTCATCTAGTTCATCTAGTTCGTCGCCTTGATCGGCATAGCCAATGGCAACAGGACGCTTGCCATCCCAAGTCGCTCGACGGTGTTGCTGTATCCAAAAATCCCTGAGAAGCAGATACGGGTCCAGTGCAGCGCTGTTCAGCAGGTCACCAGCGGATAGCAACCGGGCTCGCAGAGAGGTTAATTCGACAGCCGTCAGTGCCAACCTGGTGCCTCTATCGTCGATCGCTAGGTTGGGGACATCTGTAGTCAGATGTTCGACCACAAAGCCAGCTGTCGATCGTACGTTTGCAGGACCCAATAGGGGCACCATGAGGAAAGGGCCTTCGCCAACACCCCAGACGCCAAGGGTCTGACCAAAAGATTCGCTATGCTTTTCCAGGCCGGCGAGGGTGCTGACATCGATAAAACCTAATAAACCAAATGTAGTGTTGTAAAGAAAGCGTAAGGTATCTGAGCCGGCTTGACGAAACTTGCCTTGCAACAAATCGTTGGCGACGACGTTAACATCATCCAGATTGCTGAAAAAATTTGCAATTCCTATCTCGACAATATCTGGAAGCACTTTCCGATAACCCTTGGCAACAGGTTTCAGAATTGCGTTGTCCAGCACGGTGTTAACTTTGTAAATTTTTCGGTTGATATTCTCGTAGGGGTCGTGCGCCGGACCTGTTGAGGTATTGGTCGCACATCCACTTGCGATTAGGCAGAAAGCCACTAGGGCTAAGAGACGGTTAGATACATGCATACGGCTGATGCCAGTTAGTTGGCGCACATGAATTGCTTCAAGGATGATCGGAAGTGTAGACGATGCTTTGTCGATCATCTAGTTGCCGGATCTGTGCGTGAAAATTGCATGCTGGGACAATGCTAACAAGCCATTATCGGCACAATGTGTTGAGTCATGGTTTGTTTATACAGGCAGTGGCAATGGATATAATTTCCATTAAGTAACATAACGTACAGGTCTGGCTCGGCTTTTATAAGGTTTGTACTGTACATACGCTTACAGGGAACGATTTTTTAAACTGGTACACTTAGCGCGAAATGAAAATGAATGAGCTCATCGATCCCCATGCTTGAAGAAGGACAGACGCTTGTGCAGATTCGCGACCTGTACTTCTCTCGAGGCAGTAATGATATCTTTCGAGGGCTAAGCGTAGATATTCCGCGTGGAAAAGTCACCACCATTCTCGGCCCGAGTGGCACGGGAAAAACCACCTTGCTCAAAATGATTGGTGGCCAGCTAAAACCCAATAAAGGTTCTATCAAAGTTGATGGCTTGGACGTAGGTAGTCTTTCTCGAAGTCAGCTTTACGATTTACGGAAGCGAATGGGCATGCTGTTTCAATCCGGTGCCTTGCTCACAGATCTCAGTGTTTACGAAAACGTGGCTTACCCGCTGCGCGAACACACCAACCTGCCCGAAAGTCTAATTAGTCATTTGGTACTGATGCGACTGCACGCAGTCGGCTTGCGTGGTGCGAAGGATTTGTCTCCAGCCGAATTGTCAGGTGGGATGGCCAGAAGAGCAGCCTTGGCCAGGGCGCTGGTATTCGACCCGATGATGATCATGTACGACGAACCGTTTACCGGCCAGGATCCGATTTCCATGGGAGTTTTGTTGGAGCTTATTCGTACAGTCAATACAGCCTTGGGGTTGACCAGTCTGATGGTTTCTCATGATCTGCAAGAAGCTATTTCAATTTCAGACTACCTAGTGGTGATCTCCGAGGGTGTTGTCGTGGAGGCCGGTTCTCCAGAACAGCTGAAATCCTCCGAATCCGCTTGGATTCAGCAATTTTTGCAAGGTGCGCCTGATGGCCCAGTGCCATTTCAAGCACCAGCGCCAGATTACGAAACCCAGCTTTTGGGTGCCTTGCAATGAGCGGTTTTCTTCAGCGATTTGGAGCCTATTGGCTGAGCATCCTTGAACGGTTGGGACGTGCAACATTATTTCTTTTTCAATTGTTAGGAGCGTTGTTTTCACTCGCTAAGCGGCCTTCGCTATTGATCAAACAGTTACATGCATCTGGAGTTATGACGCTCTCCATCGTGCTCGTTTCGGGGCTGTTCGTCGGTATGGTTCTCGCACTTCAGGCTTACAACACCTTGATAGATTTTGGACAGGAAGATCGAATTGGTACATTGGTTGCGCTAACTCTGGTGAGAGAGCTGGGCCCAGTTGTTACGGGCCTACTGTTCGCTGGTAGGGCAGGGTCGGCGATGACGGCGGAAATTGGCTTGATGAAGGCCACTGAGCAGCTCTCTGGGTTGGAAATGATGGCTGTGGATCCGTTTAAAAGAATATATGCACCTCGATTTCTCGCAGGCTTTATTGCACTTCCAATGCTTGCGGCCATGTTCAGTGCCGTGGGTGTATTGGGAGGACACCTGGTAGGTGTAGAGGTGTTAGGGATTGATGCAAACGCTTACTGGTCTCAGATGCATAACTCGGTCAGCTTTATAAACGATGTCTGTAACGGGCTTATTAAAGGGTTGGTATTCGGATTTGTTGTTAGCTGGATATCAATTTTCGAAGGGGCAGATTGTATTCCAACTTCTGAAGGAGTCAGTAGTGCGACAACTCGGACAGTAGTACATTCGTCGTTGGCAATATTGAGTCTCGATTTTCTTCTCACAGCGGTCATGTTTTAAGACATTTTATCGGAACAATAATGAATTCACGTGCGACTGAAACACTGGTTGGTTTGTTCATGCTGCTTTTTCTGGCGGCCATGTTCGTCCTTGCGATGAAAGTTAGTAACCTGACGAGCCTCAATTCACCGGATGGCTACACCTTGATAGCCAAATTCGAAAACATCGGCGGCTTGAAAGAACGTGCTCGGGTCTCGGCCAGTGGCGTGCGAGTGGGTGAGGTGACTAGCATCATCTACGACCCTGAAACCTTTGAGGCAATGGTGACTCTCAGTATCGAGAGTGCATATCGTACCTTCCCACTTGACACCACCGCCAGTATTTACACATCGGGCTTGTTAGGCGAGCAGTACATAGGCCTTGATCCTGGTGCTGAAGAAGATTTTCTTCAAAGTGACGATGAAATCACTTTGACTCAATCGGCAATTGTGCTCGAGCGCCTGATCGGTCAGGTTCTGTTCAGTCGCTCTGGCGGAAGCTAGCAAGTCTGGGAGCGGGCTGCAAATTTGTGAATCTGTGGCCGGCGATAGCGACACCCGACGTAAACAAAAAAGAGAAAGAAATGTTGAAAAAATTTAGTTCAGTACTCTTGGCAGTAACCTTGATGTTTGGATACTCTTTTGCTCTAGCGCAGGAGCACCCAGCGCAGTCCATGGTCGTGAAATCCATTACCACGATGCTTGATGTGTTGAAAATTGAGGGTGATCGGATAAAGGCAGATCCTGCTTATCTTCAGAGCCGGGTAGATGAGCTAATCGTGCCCAATCTGGATTTCAATACTATGACCAAGCTGGCGGTTGGGAAATTCTGGAAACGAGCAGATGCTGCCCAGAAAACAGAGCTAGTAGTTGAATTCAGAACGCTCCTGCTCAACACTTACACGGGCGCCCTGTCTCAGTACAGTGGTGAATCCATAGAATTTGAGCCTTTCCGAGCGGAAAAGCGCGACGACCGTGCAGTTGTTCGCTCTACGTTCAGCCAGTCGGCAGCTAGCGATGTTCCAGTGGTCTACAAACTACGAAATAAGAACGGCTGGCAGATCTATGACATCGAAGTCAACAGCATTAGCCTGGTGACAAGCTACCGATCGGCGTTCGCCAACGAAATAAGTAATGGCGGTATCGCCGGTTTGATTGAAACTTTATTGGAACGCAACAACAAGTCATGAGTGCGTCTTCGGCTGTCTCAGCACTCACAGCGCCATCAGTTGTGTTTGATGCCGGCGTGTGCCGGGTAGCTGGCCCTTTAAATTTTCATACCGCTGGTGATGCTCTATCTGCGGTCGATGCACTGATCCGACAACATTCCGCACTGGAAATTGATCTGTCTGAGGTCTCAGAGTGCAACAGCGTAGGCCTCGCTCTAATGATTGAATGGCTGGCGATTGCTCGTCGAGAAAAACATTCTGTCACTTTTAATCATATTCCTGACAGCCTTCGTCAGCTTGCGGGCGTTTGTCAGGTTGACGGCCTGATATAATAGTCATACGCGGGCTGGTCAATTTCTGAGATGTTACAACTCGCGGCGTCTCTCGGACAGGCTCCCTGACGCAGTGCCGCGCAGGTTCACCCGCTTGAATTACGTACAGTATTCAACGGAATCGCCTTGGCGGATTCTCATCTCGAAGTCCAGTTCAAAGGTTCGATGGATAAATTACTGATAGAAAGCAGCCCGCCACTCACGGGTGATGTACGCATCTCCGGTGCTAAAAACGCCGTGTTGCCTATTTTGGCGGCAACCTTATTGGGTAGCAGTACCTCCAGTATAAGCAATGTTCCCCATTTAAATGACGTAACCACCACCATGTCTTTGCTGGCTCGTATGGGTTGCCAGATTACTATGGGTGACAATATGCGTGTGGACGTGGACCCCACGTCTATCAATGACTACACGGCAGCTTACGAGCTGGTCAGAACAATGCGAGCATCCATATTGGTGCTGGGGCCGTTGGTTGCACGTTACGGGCAAGCTGAGGTCTCACTTCCGGGTGGATGTGCCATCGGTGCCCGGCCGGTAAATCTACATATTGAAGGTCTTCGTGCTCTAGGCGCTGAAATCACAATTGATGGCGGTTATATTCGCGCCAAAGCGGGCAGGTTGCAGGGCGCGCGAATTGCTTTTGACATGGTCACTGTCACTGGAACCGAAAACCTCCTGATGGCAGCGACGCTAGCGCGGGGCACCACAGTATTGGAAAATGCAGCCAGGGAGCCAGAAGTGGTTGATTTGGCAAACTACCTGATCGCTATGGGGGCAAAAATTGAAGGCGCTGGAACCAGCACAATCGCGATTGAAGGCGTCGATGATCTGTATGGTTGTGAATACAAGGTTGTTCCGGATCGAATCGAAACGGGCACCTTTCTTGTTGGGGCAGCGATCACCCGCGGGAAGATTCGGGTTCGCGATACGGTGCCGGAAATTCTGACTTCTGTCATTGATAAACTTCGGGAATGTGGTGCACATATCACCACCGGTGATGACTGGATAGAGCTGGACATGCACGGACAGCGTCCCCGCTCGGTTAGTATTACAACAGCACCTTATCCTGATTTTCCGACTGACATGCAAGCGCAGTTTTGTGTGTTGAATGCACTGGCAGAGGGCACTGCAAAGGTAACAGAGACGGTATTTGAAAATCGTTTCATGCATATCAATGAGCTTCAGAGAATGGGTGCTGATATGACCGTAGACGGTAACTCAGTCACCATCAGAGGCGTCGAACGCCTACAGGGTGCGCCGGTAATGGCAACCGATTTACGCGCATCAGCCAGTTTGATCCTGGCAGCCTTCGTGGCTGATGGCGAGACCACAATCAGGCGGGTTTATCACATCGATCGAGGCTACGAACGCATAGAAGAGAAGTTTCATCTCTTGGGTGCAGACATCAGGCGGGTTCCAGACAAATGAGCGCTGGTCTGCAACGCTGTCTGCGTATCGCCTTATCCAAAGGGCGAATTTTCAATGAAACTCTGCCGTTGTTTGAGGCGGCGGGCATTAGCCCTCTTGAGGATCCAGAAAAGTCGCGCAAACTCATTTTGCCCAGCACTGAGGGTGATGTAGAGTTTCTAATCGTTAGAGCGAGCGATGTTCCTACTTATGTTCAACACGGTGGCGCCGATTTAGGCGTTGTTGGCAAGGATGTCCTGCTTGAGCATGGGGGGGAGGGGCTGCTTGAGCCTATTGACTTGAAGATCGCTCAATGTAAGCTCATGGTTGCCGGTTTTCCGGGTACTGATTTGACATCAAACCGGCGTTTTCGCGTCGCAACCAAATTTACAGAGTGTGCTCGGCGACATTTTGCTCAAAAAGGACGCCAGGTAGAAATTATAAAGCTCTATGGATCCATGGAGCTTGCTCCATTGGTTGGGTTAAGCGAACTCATCGTCGACGTTGTCGATACCGGGTCCACGCTAAAGGCCAACGGATTAGTACCTTTGGAACATATCAGTCATATAACCTCCAGGTTAATTGTCAACCGTGCGTCGATGAAAATTCGCCATGCACGAATCAGCGAAATACTGCAGCGGATTTCTGCAGCAGTCACGAAAACCTGATCTATTAGGAGAACAAAGCGTCAAATGAGTACCAATACGGATGATTTACGGATAACAGGAACCCGTGAGCTACGATCACCAGACGAATTAATTTCCCTGGTACCTGTCAACGAGCCGGCAGCGCAAACGGTTACCCGCTGTCGCAGTGATGTACGCGACGTTCTTCAAGGGCGCGATGATCGGCTCGTGGTTGTTGTGGGTCCGTGTTCGATTCACGATCCAGATGCAGCATTGGAATATGCAGACAAACTGGCAGCAATAGCACCTTCGTTGAAAAACGAGCTTTGCATTGTTATGCGAGTCTATTTCGAAAAGCCACGAACCACCGTTGGTTGGAAAGGGTTGATCAATGATCCGACAATGGATAATACGTTTCAGATCAATGAAGGCCTTGAAATCGCAAGGAAGCTTTTGTCTGACATCAATAACAAGGGCATACCTGCAGGTGTTGAATATCTGGATTTAATTAGTCCACAGTACATTGCAGATTTCGTCGGTTGGGGTGCTATTGGTGCCAGAACCACCGAAAGTCAAGGGCATCGTGAACTCGCCTCGGGATTGTCCTGCCCAGTCGGATTCAAGAATGGAACAGCAGGTAGTGTCCAGATAGCGGTGGACGCTATTGGTGCGGCTCGAGGAGTGCATAATTTTCTCTCAGTCACCAAAGCTGGAAACTCGGCGATTTTCCAGACCTCCGGTAATGAAGACTGTCACGTCATTTTACGTGGTGGGAAATCGCATACCAACTACGACGCTGCCAGTGTTGATGATGCCTGCGCACTGCTTGTGAAGTCCGGATTGCCAGAGCGGGTCATGATCGATTTCAGTCATGCAAATTCGCGTAAGTTGCATCGACGCCAGCGTTATGTTTGCCGAGACATCTGTGCCCAGCTAACCGATGGTGACAATCGAATCATGGGCGTCATGATTGAAAGTAATCTAGTTGAAGGAAATCAGAACCCCAGTAACAAACCCTTGGTCCGTGGGCAAAGTGTGACTGATGCCTGTTTGTCCTGGGACGATACTGTTCCCATGCTTACGCAGCTGGCCGAAGCCGTTATCGCCAGACGTAACACCTGATACCAAAAGCTTCAGTTTTGTTAAGTGGTCCACGCACTGGCTGTGCATAGGTCGCGAAAGTGCAATCAGTCTGTGTTGCATTCGTCAAGTAAGTGCTGACAACGCCGATTTCTCCTGTATCGCTCGTTCTTATTCGAGCCTCTGCAGGGGATTACCATGGTGCGTTCATCAGACGCTTCGTTTCCAATGTCACTATTTAGTGACAAGACGTGTCAATTACGATTGATACGTCGAATTGCGTTGATGGCAACGTTGTTTATTATCCAGTCCACCATTGTGCTAGGGGTCTTTTACTACAGTTTTCTAGGAAAGCTGGTCGCTGGCAATGCGCCGTTACTGTTTGCCTCAGAAGATATGGGTCGTTTAGGCGATGCTATACCGTCAATGAGTAGTGTTCTAGGTTGGTGGTTAGCCGTTATGTTGATAATAAATGGCTTGGTGACGGCCATCATTGGCATCTACTTGCTACGAAAACTCGGAAATCCCATTCTAGCTATCAAGCGTGCGCTAAACGAAATTGGGGATGGGAACCTGTCTGTGCGGTTACGCACTGATGATAATCGAGAATTCAACGAACTTTGCATTGCACTCAATCGTGCGCTTGAGCAAGTCAACGGAAAGATAAGTGAAGCTCGGGAGCTGACTAAAGTACTCGATACCCTTGACGGTCAACCGCGGCCAAACGGTAAGACGGTATTGAAAGCCATGGAGGGTTGTCGAGATGTTTTAAAATATTTCGATGCTGATTCCGCGGCTGGTAATGATGCTTCTGGACAGTCTGCTCAACGTCGTCAGAATAGATAGACTCATGGAATTTGCCAATGTAAATTCTAAGCTGGAACACGCTCGGTCGCGTGCGCATTTGAGTATGCGTATGCGTGCGCTATGCCTGTGTGCTGGTGTATTAGTTACTAGTGTGTCGGTGGCACAATCTCGAATTGCCAGTGAGTTAGAAGCTGAGGACGTATATTCACTAGCACTCCGGCAAATAGAGGCAGAGCAGTACGTGGGTGCCTTGGCCAGCTTGCGTCAAGTGCAAAGGCGATACCCCTCGTATACAAAAATGGCTGGGGTGCAGACCCGCATGGCGGTCTTGCAGGAGTCTGCTGATGCTGGAATATCCCTGGGTGTGTTCCTGAGGGCGCTGACTCTTCGAGATAATGGTGACATGGATTCGGCATTAGTTTCACTAGAAGCTATAGCATCAGCCGACCCTGCAGGAACTCTGACTGATGACTCTCTCTATATCATGGCGTACTTGCAGGTCATGGATCGTTATGATTTCGCCAAGGCTCGAGAGTCATTGCGTACGCTTGAAGAGCGTTTCCCAGAATCTGCGTACACGGATTCTGCTCAATATCTTGAAGCTATAGCGTTGGAGCAATTGGGAAGTACAGCTGCCGCCAAAACCTTGTTGATGGATTTGCGAGATCGTCACACTGCCTTGAATCTACCGATGGACTTCAGATGGCCGAAAGGTACCGTGTTGTCTCGTTATTGGTTTGATCGAGCAGATCGTCGCCTAGCTATCGTTGAAGAAAGAGTGACAAACGCTAGTCGATTGAATTCACGACAACAACAGCGTGATGGTAAGTTGCGAGTGGCAGTTAATGTCAGTGGTGTTGATCTACAGTTATTGCTTGTGCCAAGTCCATTAACTCGGCAAACACAGTGGCTTGATGGTGATTTGGCTGATCAGTTGCCTCCGTCATTGGGGATTTATGACGGTACGGTGGAAGGAGTGACAGACAGCTGGGTGCGTGTGGTATTGCAGAACAGCTCCATTATCGGAGCTGTTCATATGAATGGGAAGCAACACAAATTGCGTCCAGACAATCTCATCGGAACGCTGGAATATTATCAGCCCAGCAGTCGAAATAGTGATGGAGTTAGGTCGGTATCCTCAGGGCTTGCAGATAGTGTTCAGGGGCTGGATGCGTTAATCGCACCGCCTGCCGAGCTGTCACAAGCATTGCAGGGGAGATCTCGTGCCGTTCATACCGATGTGCGAGCGGTTCCTGTTTCTATCGTCATTGATAGTCAGTTCAATCGTTACTACGGCGGCGAAGGGCTCAGTGAGGCGTTAAATAATATGAATATCGCCGATGGAATGTATCGTCAGTTTGGGCTAGCACTAGTGCTGGATGAAGCAGTCACGCTTGCAGAGGAGTCTGATCCACTCAATCATGGAAAAGTTACTTTAGAGACCATATTACGTCGATTCAGGGATTATCGTTTGCAATACAAAACGCTGTTCGGGCAGAGTGCGTTGACATATCTGTTCACCGGGAACCCTAGGTCAGATGCAACTCTAGGCCTGGCTTGGATCGATACGGCTTGTCGAACAGATGGTTATGATGTTGGGGTTACGACACCCAGTAGTTTCGGAGACGTCTTGCTTACGCATGAGCTGGGTCATTCACTGGGCGCACAGCACGATACTGATACAGCTTGTGATGACAACGAGCAATCCTTGATGTGGCCGAATATTTCGAGTCGAACAGAGTCGGAATTTTCTGAATGCAGTAAAACCAGTGTGATGCAATCCAGGGGCAAACAATGTCTCAGTAATAGCGTTGATTTGTCTCTAAATGCATCGTCAACGGGTACAACTGTAAACTTCGAGGTCGTTAATCCTGATGCATCTTTAACATTAGATGCTCAGTTGCTGATCGAAACCAGTGTTCCCGATCAGCTGCAGTGGCCTGCTGGGTGCCAACGCCAGACTCCAACAAGTGCAAAGTGCTTTGTCGATACTTTACAACCCGGTGAGATGCGAGCCATATCCTTTCCAGTGAATGATCAGTTTCAAAACAGTGATGCGCCAGTGACTGCTAAGTTGTCACCCATGGGGCTGTTGGAGTTGAAATCGAATGATAATCTGGCAACAGTGCTTGTTGAGGGTGGGGCTTCTACTCAGCATTTAATTGCGGGTAGTAATCCTTCCGTTAGCAGTATCACAACTTCATCGCCCAATGGTGGCGCTACTACTGCGCCTAGTGCTGCAAGTTCAGCAGGTTCTCTTGGTTGGCTCCAATTGCTGAGTCTTACAGCTTTGCTGGTCCAATGTCGCAGGCGCCGCATATGCAGCCCCGCTGTTCCTCGGCATAGTCACCGAAATTGAAACGCCACTAAAGTCTCGTCATCGTACTACGGTGAGTGTTGGTCGTAAGCCCAGTCGCACTTTTAAATCAATAGCGTCAAAGCCTGCGACCTCCATGGAATCGGTTAATGAATCAGCTTTTGTACTTCGCAGAATGCTCAGCTTTACAGTGGCCCCAGGAGGCAGTGCGGAAACTTTTAACAGGAGCTGTGTGGCGTTGGCAATGGTTTCTTCGCCAAGGCGTACGACAATATCCATAGGTTGGAGGCCGCCAGCATTGGCGGGGCTGTTTTCTAGCGCTTCTGTAATAACGGCGCCGTTGATGTTGAATTTGCGCAAGGCTGGAAACATGGCGATGTCTTCAACGCCGATGCCGAGCCAGCCGCGTGCCACTGAGCCATTTTCGATTATCTGAGGAACAACCTGAGCCAGCAAGTCTGCCGGGATTGAGAAGCCAATGCCGACCGCGCCGGAGTCACCCCGGAATACCGCTGTATTGACGCCGACTAATTGTCCATACGGGTTGATCAAAGCACCTCCAGAATTGCCGGGATTGATGGCAGCGTCTATTTGAACGAAATTTTGCCAGACGCTTCCGCCCGCCACTTTGCGACGAGTCGCGCTGACAATGCCTTGAGTGACCGTTTGGCCAACACCAAACGGATTGCCGATAGCTAGGACAATGTCGCCGACTCTCAACGGGGCTGCCTCGTCCAACCTGAGAAAGGGGAGGTTCTGTGTCTCAATTTTGACGACCGCCAAGTCGGTTTCCTGGTCGCTGCCAATCAGTTTCGCGGCATAGCTGCGGCCGTCACTCAGTACGACCGTAATTAAGTCCAGGTTCTCGATCAGGTGGAAATTAGTCAGGATGATTCCGTTAGCGTCAACGATAACGCCAGAGCCCTGACTATTGGATTGATTGCTGGCAGAGTTTCTGGCATACAAGCTGACGACGGCAGGAGCTACTTTCATGATGCCGTCGTAAAAGCTCAGAGCCGCTGGGCTATGGCGCTCAGTTATTTGTGCTGTCTCGCCATTGTCACTGAAAGCGCCTGGGTTTGAAGAGCTTTTATTCTGGCTATTCAAAACCGCAGCATCATTATTTCCATCTATCCCAGATTTGTCGCCTGATTTAGCCAACAGCGAACTCAAGTGGGGCAGACCCTGAGACCACCACCAGCCAGCAGCGATGCCGGTCACTATGCATATAGTGAAGAAAAGTAGCCTGATCATGGGTAAAGTGTCTCGCAGCCGCGCAAGTGCTGTCGTGTTGTGAAAGTTGTCGCGGATGCTATGTTATCTGTAATCCGTTTTTTATGCTTTTCACGTAGTGAGTTGTACGCTTGTTTAAGGCTGTCTCGCAGCTAATTTGCAATTCTGTTCCCGCCATTGAGTTAACAGACCAGTAATTGTGCATCCTTGTGATAAAATTAGGAGTTGCTGGTGGTGTACAACTTGCTGTTGGTTGGTTATTCAGCCCGCTACAAAACATAAGAATCCAATGTCGTTCACTGACATTGGCAGATCCGAATTCGTTTTATCTGGAGAAATCGCATGAGTGCGAGTAACCAGAAGGCTCCCAACCAGAAAGATTCGGTTGATGCGTCTTCTACAAGTAACCCTGAAGCAGTGGAATCTTCCTTCGTCTCGAATGTCGATAATCCCAAGCGACGTCGATTGCTCGTCCGAAGCGCCGCCTTAATCGGTGGTTTTGGCGGTGCTGCTTTGGCCGTACCCATGTTGAGCTCGATGTCCCCCAGTGCTCGTGCGAAAGCCGCGGGTGCGCCGGTTGAGGCTGACATAAGCAAGTTGACCGCTGGTCAGCTGCTGACGGTAGAGTGGCGCGGAAAACCAGTCTGGGTTGTTAACCGTTCAGGCGAGACACTGAAAAGGCTGGACACGGAAACGGCGAAACTGTCGGATCCTGAGTCGGAAGTCGAACAACAACCTGCCTACGCTCAGAACTCAGCGCGTTCCATCAAGCCTGAATACCTGGTAGTTGTGGGGATCTGCACGCATTTGGGTTGCTCACCGGGCTATCGCCCTGAGATTGCTCCACCGGACCTAGGCGAACAATGGGATGGTGGTTTCTTCTGCCCGTGCCACGGTTCAAAATTTGATATGTCTGGCCGAGTTTACTCGGGCATGCCGGCACCGTCTAATCTCGAAGTTCCCCCTTACCGTTACATCGACGAGCGAATCATCATCGTCGGTGAAGATGCGGGAGTAGCGGCATGAGTGCAAATGTGGATAAATCAAGCGGTGGCCTGATGGGTTGGATTGATGAGCGATTTCCGCTTACCAAGCTCCTCGAAGATCACATTACCAAGTACTACGCACCGAAAAACTTTAATTTCTGGTACTACTTCGGTGGGCTAGCGATGTTGGTTCTGGTCATACAGATTGTGACCGGTATTTTTCTAACCATGAACTACAAGCCAGACGGCAATCTAGCGTTCTCGTCGGTCGAATACATAATGCGTGATGTCAATTTCGGTTGGCTTATTCGTTACATGCACTCCACAGGTGCATCTATGTTCTTTGTGGTTGTCTATCTGCATATGTTTCGTGGACTTATGTATGGGTCTTATAAGAAGCCGCGTGAGCTACTTTGGGTATTCGGGATGCTTATTTACGTTGCTCTGATGGCCGAAGCATTCATGGGCTATCTGCTACCTTGGGGCCAGATGAGCTACTGGGGCGCGCAGGTTATTATTTCCCTGTTTGGTGCTATCCCTTTTGGTATTGGCGATGCGCTAACGTTGTGGTTGAAAGGCGACTACATTGTCTCCGATGCGACGCTCAATCGATTCTTCGCCTTGCACGTCATTGCTGTACCGCTGGTGCTGCTGTTCTTGGTAGTGGCGCATATCATGGCGCTTCATGAAGTGGGTTCCAATAACCCTGATGGCATTGATATCAAGAAAAACAAGAATGCTGACGGCATTCCAAAAGATGGTATTCCTTTCCACCCTTACTACACGGTCAAAGATCTTATGGGTGCGGTCGT
This sequence comes from Halioglobus sp., assembly GCA_047629055.1. Lineage (GTDB taxonomy): Bacteria > Pseudomonadota > Gammaproteobacteria > Granulosicoccales > Granulosicoccaceae > Granulosicoccus. The sequence continues at coordinate 21,126 of JBLHWG010000003.1, read as the reverse complement.
ATTTCTTATCATCTTTTTTGCCATCGTGTTTTTCGCACCAGAGATGGGTGGGTACTTTCTTGAACACGCCAACTTTATTCCGGCAGATCCTTTGAAGACACCTGAGCATATTGCTCCCGTTTGGTACTTCACTCCGTTCTATGCAATTTTGCGTGCGGTTCCTGACAAGTTGGGTGGTGTTATGGCCATGGGCGGCGCAATTGTCGTGCTGTTCTTCCTTCCATGGATTGATACCAATCCCATCAGGTCCATCCGCTATCGTTCGTTGGCATACAAGGTATTGCTGTTCACTTTTGTAATAGCCTTTGTCATCTTGGGGTACCTCGGGCTGCAATCGCCTACACCAATGGGTACTCTGCTAGCTCGAATTTGCAGTCTTATGTACTTTGGATTTTTTATCGGTCTGTATTTCGTGAGCAAATACGAATCGACAAAGCCACTGCCTGAGAGGGTTACACATTGATCAGGAAAAATCGTGCCAAGCCACTGAGAGTTAAAACAGTGAGCAAACGGGCAGCAGAAGAGCAAAACCAGCGAATTGTCCTGGCGGTTACGGCAGCTATGCTGGTAATTGCGTCATTGGTGTTCATGAATGCTGCAAAGGCAGCGGGCGCTTCGGTTCACTTGGAGTCTCCACTCATAGACCAAGGCAATAAAAAGTCGTTGCAACGCGGCGCACAAGCCTTTGTTAACCATTGCATGGGTTGCCACACAGCTGGCTATCAGCGGTACAGCCGAATGGCTGCAGACCTTGGTTTGTCTGAAGAAGACGTAGAGCGTAATCTTATTTTCACGACTGATAAGGCAGGGGAGCCCACTAAGGTGGGTGCTCTAATGACCAACACAATGACTGTCGACTACGGCAAGCAGGCGTTTGGCGTCAATCCCCCTAATTTGGCGTTGACGGCAAGGTCACGCGGTGCGGATTGGATTTACACCTATCTTAAATCCTATTATTTGGATCCCTCGAAGGCCACTACGGGTGTGAATAATCTGGTTTACCCAGGTACGGCAATGCCACATGTTTTGGGTGATTTGCAAGGCTGGGCAGTGCCTGTCTTTGGTGAGGAGTCTAATGGTTACACGCCAATAGCTTCGTTGAAAATTGAAACGCCAGGTTCGTTGTCAGAAGATGAGTACGATAACCTCATAGCGGATATCACCAATTTCATGGCATATATGAGCGACCCGATTAAGGAAACACGGCATCGTATCGGCGTATGGGTCATGTTGTTTCTATTTGGCTTGTTAGGCCTGACTTATGCGTTGAAAAAAGAATACTGGAAGGATGTCGTTTAGGGTTGGCGGAAAAATGTGAAGTTATTCTGTTGCCAGCCATTAGTGTACGAACTAGCTTTTTAGTGAGCTCCAGTTCGGAGCCTTTCATCCAATCGTTGCAAACGAGAAGGACCCGCGGGCCATTGTAATAAGTGGCCCGCTTTTATTGTCTTGGGAGATTAGTCGAGTGGTTGGGCCGCAGGGTTCGAATATCGGGAGCCGGCGATCAGCAGTCGTGCTTTATTCGCATGATGATAATTTTTTCTGTCATCAAGTTCGACTGGTGTTGGCAGAAAAAGGCATAGATGCCACGTTGATTACAGTTGTGCCCGGCACTATGCCAGAGGGTCTTGGTGATATTCCATCTAACGCCACGCTACCCATCTTGGTGGATCGCGATTTGGTATTGTATAACGCACGGGTTATTATCGATTATCTCGATGAGAGGTACCCGCATCCTCCGTTAATGCCTGCCGATCCCATTTCTAGAGCTCGAACACGTTTAACCATGCACCGCATAGACTCTGAATGGATTTCGCTTAGGCCTGGTGCCATTGGTCAGACGATGCCGCTAGCAGAGGCGAAAAGACAACTCACCGAGTCGTTGAGTGCGGCTGCCGATGTGTTCTCTGCCATGAACTATTTCTTTAGTGAAGAATATTCCATTCTGGATGCTACACTCGCCCCCTTGTTATGGCGTCTACCCTCATATGGCATTTTGTTGCCTGAGCGCGCAGCGTCAATAAGGCAGTACGCCAAACGTATTTTTTCACGCCCCGGTTTTCAGGCGAGTTTGAGTAACGCAGAACGGGAATTGGCTCAATGACATCCAGTAGACCTTATCTTATCCGAGCGTTGTACGAATGGATCGTCGACAACGGACAAACTCCTTACATGCTTGTTGACACCTCCCTCGACGTGGTTGAGGTGCCAAGAGCATTTGTGGAAAACGGCCGAATTATCCTGAACATCAGTCCCGAGGCGACTCATAGCCTGGTACTAGGGAATGAGGCTGTCACTTTCAATGCGCGTTTTAGCGGAACTGCGATGGATGTCCATGTGCCGGTAAGCAGTGTTTTGGCCATTTACGCCCGTGAAAACGGACAAGGCATGATGTTTGGTGATCAAGACGATACGCCACCGGGTTCGGGACCTGGGGCAGGCCCTGGCTCAGGTGCGCCGATTAAAAAATCGGAGACTGAAAAAAGACCATCAGCGCCTCCAGAGACAAAACGACCTAACTTGAAGATCGTAAAGTAACAACTATTCTTCAACGGCGTTTTTTATCCAAATAACCTCAAATCCACGCCAATAGTTTTTTGTTGGTGTGTTTTGCAGTGCGGGTTTAAGGGCGATAACATCAATACGTGCTGGAGTGATTTGATTGGCATAACGTTGCAGCCAGCTATTAGCCGTGCGAGCAAGCTTTCGCTGCTTTCGATAGTCAACACTCGCAATGGCGCCACCGTAACGCTCACTTGATCGGAATCTTACTTCAACAAAAACGACAGTTGAATTGTCCGGATCCTGGACAATTAAATCTATCTCGCCGATTCGTCTGGCAAAATTTTTATCAATGAGCGAATAGCCGTGGTTTTCGAGCCAAGACCAAGCGAGCAATTCAAATCGCTCACCTTGTTTTCTCTTGTGCATAAAGGCCTCCGTGCCTAAATCGTGGTGGGGATTTACATCGTCAATTCATTAACGAGGTGGAGATAGACGGAAGAGCTGGTGCTTCAACGCTCTTGACAGGCTCGCTGACTCCATTGACATACTGAGCCCAATCCAAGTGGCGTCGAATTCGGCCATCCGGTGCCAGCTCTAAGCCACCTGTATAGCCTTGCAATCGTTGTCCCTGGCTTAGCGCATTCAAATTTGTCACCAACTGATAGGAGTCGGCTCCTAAGGCATATAGTTTGGCATAAGCGCCTTCAGCGGCTGGGAAGGTTTCGATGATACGAGTGCGAACGGGATCTTTTTTCATCGACTTTCTCAATACCCACGGGGCATCGGGGTAAAAAATAGTGTTCAAGTCCTTGTTCTTTTTGGCATCATCATCAATAGCTGCGACTCTAGATGTGCCCAATCGGGTGATAGCTCTCGCGTGGAAGAAGTCTAATTGTGGGCGTACTGATCTGGCCTGTTCGTTGGTTAATGCTAGAAATATAACGTCAATATCGTTCCGGACTGCCGGTTCAAAAAACAGCTTCTCACCGATTGTTGCGCTCAGTGTACGGAAACGATCATCACTTTTATCGATGCCTAAAGCTTCCTTTATTTGTTCTGAATAATCGTATTTGTCTTTAGGTAGTATGGCGGTATGAGCGATGTCGCCACCGTATAGATACATAGCATCCTGAAAAGCACCTGCTTCTCTTTCTCCTCGAGAGTCATCCGCTTGAAAGACAACAGCATTTAGTAAAGAGAGGCCAGCAGCTCGCGCTGCAGCGCTTCTGGCTTCATCCTCAGGCGCTAGGCCAAACTGAATAACATTAGAGGCTGAGGGCGTCAGTCCGGAGCTCTGAATGGTGTTCAATGTGATGGTTGGAACTGTTACATCTCGTTGCGATGCAATCGCTGCAACGGCATCCTTGCGCAACGGACCAATGACGGCATTGGCGCCGTCATTTACAGCTGTGGCGAACGCGGTTCGTGCATAGCCCGAGTTTTCACCGACATCATAGAAACGCAACACGGGGACTTTTTGTTCGCTTTTAGCATGATCGTGCGCAGCTATGATGCCGTCACGAATTGCAGCGGCTACCGAGGCAGTATTGCTACCAGAAAGCGGTAGTAGCACAGCTATTTGCTTGATCGGTTTATCATTGGCCGCATCGCTATCGAAGTTTGATGGTAGATAGAGTGAGGTCACAAACTCCGGATTTGCCGGGTGGTTTGGATATCGCTGCTGCCAATCATTTATGCCTTTTCGGCGTTTGTCGCCCTCAATACCTGCAGCGGCATGCCGTAGAGCTAGTTCAATCCAACCCTGGTAGGTATCGCCGCGTACGTTGGTTGTCATGCGGCGCAAGCTGGACAGAGGTTGGGTGGTTAATAAACGCCAGATTTGTTCATGTCCGCGCCGTTGAATAGCAGGGTCGTTGATTTGTTGCTCGAGTTCAATACGGGCAATCAGCTCATTATCTGGATCTTGTAAGATGCCATAAGCTTGAGCTTGGGTTTCATACAGGCGGGCACGATGAAACTCATTTTCTATCGTTAGCGGATCGGGCAGGGCCTCGAGAGCCTGTATGGCATTGCGTTCAAAAATATAATCTTTGGCAATCAGAATGTCGCGCCGATTCTGCAAACTGATTTGCGCCAAATCGGAAGGCAGATTGCTCATTTGTAGGCGCCCTTCCGGGATCATTGACCGATCAAAGAGTATCTCGGCGGCCAGTAATAAGTAATCTTCTTTCTGGGCAGGACTGGATGTTCTGTTTGCCCGTTGTAAGTAAACATCGGCGGCACCTATGGGGTTTCCAAGTTGCAGCTGCCGTCTGGCCGCAGGGTCTGTTACCCTTGCATTCATCGGGTTGTCGTTCAGCGGCGGCAAGCTCGCCTTGGGTGAGACACAGGCCGATAAGACAGCTATCCCAAGCGAGAAGGTCAGCAGCTTCGCTACGGTCAGCGTGTAACGAGTAGAAGCATACCCGAACGTCAGTAACCTCTCGTCCCACGAAGTTCCTATGCGCTGCCTACGCATAGAGAGCTCGTGCATGGGTCTGTCATTTGCCGAGCGGCTGCGGCGTTTATCATATTGTCCAAGGTCAGATTTTTGGCCTTTGAGGAAATTCATGTTGTCTGAACGCACTCTATACATTGTTGCTACCCCTATCGGGAACCGAGATGATCTTTCGGCACGGGCTATTGAATTGCTTCAGCAAGTAGATCGGATCTATGCGGAGGATACTCGGCATAGTCTACCGCTGCTGAGACATCATGGCATTGATACGCGTGCTTGGGCACTCCACGAACATAACGAGGAGTCGCAAATCGACATGGTAATCGAACATTTGAACACGGGGGCGTCGGCCGCGCTAATTACGGATGCTGGCACGCCTCTTATAAGTGATCCCGGATATCGGTTGGTTCGCGCATGTCATGGAGCAGGCGTTAGAGTGTCGACAGTTCCTGGCCCCTGTGCTGTAACGGCTGCGTTGAGTGTGAGTGGCTTACCAACAGATCGGTTTCAATTTGTTGGGTTTCCACCTTCAAAGTCGGGCGCGAGGCAGAAATGGCTTCAACCGTTGGCTCAGTTGCCGCACACCATTGTTATATACGAATCACCACATCGTATTGTTGATAGTCTGAATGACATTGCCTCGGTGTTTGGAGATTCACGCCCTATGACCTTGGCTCGTGAATTGACCAAACGTTTCGAGACACTTCTGCATGGTCCTGTTCGGGATGTTATTTCGACGGTCTTGGCTGATGCCAATCAGCAGCGAGGGGAATTTGTTCTGGTGTTGGCCGGAACTGCGATGCAGGACGAATCGTCGCACGATGTCATGTCGGCAGCCGACTTGGATAAGACCCTTTCTGTCCTGCTAAAGCATCTGCCAGTAAAAACAGTGGCGCGTTGTGCTGCTGAATTATGCGGTGTGACGCGAAAAACAGCCTACGATCGTGCCCTACAACAGCAGCGTCGGTGATATCATTCACACGGGAGTTGGCCAGGTTATCGCTGTCGGCTTGTCACGCAAGTGACAGATCAGTCGATGGAGGAAAGTCCGGGCTCCATTGGACAAGACGCCAGGTAACCCCTGGGGGGCGCGAGCCTACGGAAAGTGCAGCAGAGAGTAAACCGCCTAAGCGCAAATTTGCCTATTGGCAATGCTGCGACGGTAAGGGTGAAAGGGTGCGGTAAGAGCGCACCGCGTCGGTGGCAACATTCGATGGCATGGTAAACCCCGTCTGGAGCAAGACCAAATAGAGGAACATTGGCGTGGTCCGCGCTGTTCCCGGGTAGGTCGCTTGAGCGTCATGGTGACATGACGCCTAGATGAATGATAACCCTAGACAGAACCCGGCTTACGGCCAACTCCCACTTTATAGGTTAGGCGAATGCGAGAGCGTTCGATCTTCGCGTTAGCACTAGGCGGCTTTTTGTACTTTCGGACCCCCGCTGAGGCCTTTTCTGGCAAGGTTGGTGACACGATCCAGCTCTGCGAACTGTTTATCGAGCTCTGCGAAATCATTGGGTAGGACGTATAGGTAATTGATCAGACGATCCAGCAACTTCATCAACGCATCCGCACTTTCCTTGCTCGTAAATTCGCTGCTGGAAAACAGGCTGTTCAGATTGCCTTCAGGTCTGACAGACTTGGCTAGGTCCAGAAGGGGCTTTTCCAAACCTATTGATTCTGTTGAACTCTGAATGAGTTCGGCAAGAGATAATTTGTTGCTACCTTCGGGCAGATGCTCGTCAAATATAGCTTCGATAGCTGATTTCGCCAAAACGGTTGTAGCTGTGAGGTTACCAGAGGCATATACGTCAGCCGTTGAGGTGCAATATTCAACCACCTTGGGTGGGACAACAGTCTCTGGAAGATCACTGAGATCGAGGGCTGTTGCAGTTCCTGGCATCATGTAAAGGCAGGGGGTGTCTTGTTCGCCCTTTCTGGACTGGGCAATAGCATTAGTGATCCAGAAATGCACCTGTGTGTCACATGCGGGGCAGTTGGCTGAGCAGGATAATGTATCTCGGTATTCGTCGTAGCTTCGGCGTTTGCTAGCGAAGGCTCCGCGCATGGAGCATTCTGGGCAGCTGGTGCCGATTGATGCGGGATATTGAATCTTGTTGTTCCCAGTGATCCAGCGATTCACGCAGTCTAAGTCCAATTGCATCATCCGCAGTTATGTTCCTTTTTCTGATTCATAGCCTATTTGCGGCATTTTGATCGGTTTTCTGAACCCCAGTTTCGTGAATTTCTAGGTTCTAGAGGCTGTATTAGGTAAAAAATGCCCCCCGATTTTTATTCGGTGTTTTTGGAGTCTTTCCGAAATCCATGAGTCCTGGTAAATCATTAATTAAAAAATATTGTCTCTGTGGTGAATGGGATTGAGGAAAATTCGCTATATATCTAATCTAAATTCTACCAATAGCTCGTAAGTTATTGAAAATAGTAACTCTTCAGTGAATTGCTAAATCATTGTCTTTGAAAGGGAATTTTTGTGGACTAGATCACTTTTCATTGACCGTGTAATCTAGGGGTCGTATAGTGGGCGTCAGTGCCATTGAGTGGCAAATTGTGGGTAGTACTCTAAAAAAATATGCGGTTTCGCGGCATCACAAAATTGAGCATTGACGCCAAGGGTCGCTTGGCAATGCCCAAAAACCATCGAGATCGCCTTGAAGAAAACGGTGTGAAAGAGTTGGTTGTGACTGCGGATCCAGGACGTTGCCTGGTGGTTTACCCAAGGCCTGTTTGGGAGGACGTTGAGCAAAAGTTGAATGAGTTGCCAAATTCGTCTCGAGCCACGCGCGCCATTCAGAGGCTCTACATTGGATATGCAACGGACATTGAGCTTGACGGTACTGGGCGAATGTTGTTGCCGACTGAGCTGCGTGAATACGCCAGTCTGGATCGTAAGGCCGTGCTCATAGGTCAGGGTAAAAAATTCGAGCTGTGGGACGAGCAGACTTGGCAAGTTGAGTCCGACAAGTGGAAGCAGGAAATCAATGAGATGGACCCGGCTGATATGCCGGTAGAACTGCAAAACATCTCGTTTTGACTACTAACTCAGACGCATCTACAACATCTGGTCATGTGCCGGTGCTCTTGCGTGAGGCTGTCGAAGCATTAGTGCAACGACCAAGTGGGATGTACGTCGATGGCACCTATGGGCGTGGTGGGCATAGTGGTTATTTATTGTCACAGCTCCATGAAGCTGGGCAACTGTTGGCTCTGGATAGAGATCCAGAAGCCATTGCAGATGCAGAGCACCGTTTTGTCGATGAGCCAAGATTTGCTATTCACCAGTCGAATTTTGCCGACATGGCGGAAGTGCTTAAAGCGCGGCGTTGGTTCGGAGAAGTTGACGGTCTTCTTTTGGATCTAGGTGTGTCTTCACCTCAGCTTGATGTTGCTGAGAGAGGTTTCGGTTTTTCGCGAGATGGTGAGCTGGACATGCGGATGGATCCCAGTAGTGGGTTGTCAGCCACACAATGGTTGGCTGGGGTTAGTGAGGTTGAGTTGGTGCAGGTGCTTAGGGAGTTTGGAGAGGAGAGATACGCAAAGCGAATTGCAGGCGCTATCGTCTCGGCACGTCTGGAAAAGCCCATCACTCGGACGTCCACGTTAGCTGAAATTGTTAAAGTAGCTCACCCCCGCTGGGAGCGCCATCATCATCCGGCCACGCGTAGTTTTCAAGCTATCAGAATTGCCGTGAACGGTGAGTTGGATGCGGTAAGTAAGGCGCTTGATTCAGCATCAAAGATTTTAAAAATTGGCGGTCGAATGGCTGTTATCAGTTTTCATTCGCTGGAAGACAGACTAGTGAAGCGAGCACTAAGAAAACCGATTCCTGATGCTCGTATTCCACGCCATTTGCCCCAGCCTGCGATTGAGGCGCATCCGTGGAAAGTAGTGGGTAAGCCAATTAAGGCGTCCGCTGATGAGCTTTCGCAAAATCCTCGGGCGCGCAGTGCTACGTTGCGCATAGCGGAGCGGGTGTTATGAATCGCTACGCATTTATGTCTGCTCTGGTTGCGTCATTTTGCTTCTGTACTGCCATCGCTGTGGCGTACTCCAAACACTTAAGTGTTCAAGCCTATGTTGAACTGAGTCGAAATCAACGGACCATTAATGCACTTGATGTGCAGTGGAGCCAGCTACAGATCGAGGAAAGTACATTCTCTGAGCATGGCCTGGTTGAGCGCACAGCGACAGATCGATTAGACATGGTGTTCCCAGGGATGGATGGTTCAGTGATGATTGCTCGATGAATAGCTCGAGAAAAAGCGTGACTGTCAAGATTGCAAAGCCATCCAATTGGTCGAAGCGTCGTGGTTTCGTAATGCTTGGATTTCTTGTCATGGCTAGTTCGCTAGTGGGGCGAACTGCGTTTTTACAGCTTTATAATCATGATTTCTACGTTGATGAAGGCAATGCTCGACAGTTAAGAGCTGAGCTAATTCCAGCCAACCGGGGAGATTTGCTCGATCGCTCTGGTGATCCGTTGGCTATCAGTACTCCGATCACCTCATTGTGGGGTGTGCCAGAGGATTTAGCAAAAGATCCTGCAGGCTTGCGCAACGTAGCGCTGTTGTTGCAGATTGATCCTGACAGATTACAGCGTCGGGTAGACAGTGCTGTAAAAGCAGGTCGAGCATTTATTTATATCAAACGTCATGTGGTACCGGAGCTGGTAGCGCAAGTGCTGGTATTGGGTGGTGAGTCTGTTAAGGAGCAAACTGAATACCGTCGTTATTATCCAAGTGGTAGTGCTGCAGCTCATCTGGTTGGTTTTACTGGGATCGATGATCAAGGTCGAGAAGGGCTGGAAATGGCTTATGAAGATTACCTAGCGGGTGAGTCTGGAATGCGCCGCGTAATCACGGATTTGTATAACAACGAGATAACCGGACTGGATATTATAAAACCCGCTATTCCGGGTCGGGATCTTCGTCTGAGTATTGATCGGCAGTTGCAGTATTTTGCAAATCGCGCTCTCGAAAAAGCAGTAGTTGATAGTCAGGCCGAGTCTGGTTCTGTCGTTGTTATGGACATCCGAACGGGTGAAATAATGGCGATGGTTAACTACCCAACATACAACCCTAACGATGTTTCTGATCGCTCTGGAGGTCGGTTGCGTAATCGTGCAGTTACGGATGTATTTGAGCCTGGTTCGACCATGAAGCCGTTCACCATTGCAGCGGCTCTTGATTCTGGGAAATTCAAGTCTGACGACATCGTTTATACCTCCCCAGGTCACTACACCATCGGCAAATATGAAATTACAGATGATGGCAAGGATCACGGATGGCTCGATCTGTCGGGTATTGTGACCAAATCAAGCAACGTAGGTATCAGCAAGATAGCCCGTGAGCTCGATGAAGAACAGATGTGGTCTGTTTTCGATTCGTTTGGTTTTGGCAATCCACCCGGTACAGAATTTCCAGGTGAAGTTGCTGGGTTTTTTAACCACTCAACTTCATGGAATCACACCGAGCAAGCCACCATTTCGTATGGATATGGTATCTCGGTGTCAGCGCTGCAGCTCGTTAGGGCATATGCGACTTTGGCTAACGATGGTGTGATGCGCCCAGTGTCCTATTTGGCGCTCGACGAAACTCCTGCGGGAACCCGCGTTGTAGAAGCATCCATTGCGCAAGAAGTACAGCTGATGCTGGAATCTGTAGTCAGTAAGGGCACCGGTAAGCGGGCTCAAATTCCTGGCTACCGTGTTGCTGGGAAAACTGGAACATCGCATCGATCACAGGAAGGAGGCTATGCAGAGAATCGCTATATCGCGGTTTTTGCGGGCTTTGCCCCGGTATCAGATCCGCGCCTGGCGGTAGTAGTGGTGGTAAAAGATCCCAAGGCTGGTCAGCATTTTGGTGGTGTGGTCGCAGCTCCTGTATTCGCAGATGTCATGTCTCAAGGCTTGCGACTTGGCGGTATTGAGCCGGATGCAATCGATGGTCGGAGTGCGGCTGTAACTGTTGTGACGCCCAAAATAGTAGGCGACAACTCGTGAATCCGATGACACCTGACATCTGGTTACTAAGTGAATTGCTGCACGGTTGGGTGGCTGTTGACATGCCCGCCTTGAAAATTCAAGGGGTGTGTCTTGATAGTCGGCTGGTTGAAATAGGAGACCTGTACCTTGCACTAGACGGTGCGGAGACACACGGAATGCGTTTTGCCGAATCAGCAGTTGCAGCGGGAGCTGTTGCTGTGGCTACATCTTCGGATTCGATTGAAGCCTTTGCGCCAACAGTGAAAGCATTGGAAAAAAACAATGTTCCTGTCATTGCCGTAGATCATCTAAATCGGCGGTGTGCCGAGATTGCATCTCGATTCTATCGAGAACCAGACCACTCCATGACGTTGATTGCGGTTACCGGAACTGACGGTAAGACATCTGTCTGTCGATTCATTGCTCAGGCGTTTGACAGTCTTGATCAGAAGTGTGGATACATTGGTACGCTTGGTTGGGGTGTAGGGGATGAGCTAAAAAACACAGAGCTGACAACGCCTGACGTGGTGACACTTCGTCGTATGTTGGCTAGTCTGCGTGATCAAGGCGCATCGATTGTTGCGCTTGAAGCATCTTCACATGGCTTGGCAGAAGGGCGTCTAGATGGATTGGCGCTGGATGTTGCCGTACTTACTAATCTTGGCCGTGACCATCTGGATTATCACAAGACAATAGAAGCCTATCGATCAGCTAAGGCTAAGTTGTTTAGTTGGCCAGGATTGTCATCGATGGTAGTAAACGGTGATGATGCGCTCGGGCAGGATCTACTGAAAGATGGAGCGTTGCTTAAGCGTTTTGCATTTCAGATAACTGCGGATCACCTGCATGCTGATGATGTAGTCGAAATTCGTGCTGATCAAATCACCGCATTTGATGAAGGGCTGCGTTTCAACCTGATTGAGGGTGGTGTGGGCGAAATGATCAATTCCCCGTTGTTGGGTCGATTCAATGTCGAGAATTTGCTGGCCTGTTACGCAAGCTTACGGGCTTGCGGTGTGGCGGCTAATGAGGCTTGTCATTGTTTGCTATCGGTTAAGCCGGTAGAGGGGCGTATGGAGCGATTTGGTGGTAAGAATGTTCCAACCGTAGTGGTGGATTTTTCACATACCCCTCAAGCGTTGAGTACTGCGATAGAGTCAGCGCGTATTCATTGCAAAGGTAAATTATGGGTTGTATTTGGTTGTGGGGGGGATCGTGATGCCGGCAAACGTGCGCCGATGGCAAAAGCGGCAGAGAGCGCTGATCACGTTGTGTTAACAGACGATAATCCGCGTACTGAATCATCTCTCGATATAATCAATGCCGCAATGAAGGGATTTGCTAACCCCGCTAGTATCGTTGTGATCGCTGATCGCTCGAAGGCGATCAGGCATGCCATTCAACATGCAGAGTCAGACGATCTTGTACTGGTTGCCGGCAAAGGTCACGAAGACTATCAAATAATAGGTAAAACCAAATATCCCTTCAGCGATAGGTCTGAAGTATTAGCAGCATTAGAGGTAGCCTCATGACTATGGGGTTTTCGCTTGCCGACTGTGAGTCAGCTTTACAGGCAAATCTGGTCGGTACAGATGTACATATCAGAGGTGTCAGTATTGACACACGGACCTTAGTAGCCGGTGATCTTTACATCGCGATCCAAGGTCAAAACTTCGATGGCCATGATTTTGTAGCGGCAGCAATAGAGGCAGGAGCTGCTGCCATCCTTGTTCACAAAAATGTGAATACCGATTTGCCACAGCTTGTTGTCGAAGACACCACGGTTGGACTTGGACGTTTGGCTACTTGGTGGGCTTCGCGTTTTGGCATACCAGTAATTGCTGTTACAGGCAGCAACGGCAAAACCAGTGTTAAAGAAATTATTACGGCTATTTTGCGGCAATTGGGTCCTGTGTTATCAACCAAGGGAAATCTCAATAACGAAATAGGTGTGCCATTGACTCTGTTGGGTATGCGCACTGATCACCTGTATGCCGTTATTGAGATGGGAGCTAATCATGCCGGTGAAATTGCCCGTCTTGTTCAGATTGCCAAGCCCGATATCGCAGTGGTCAACAATGTTGGTTCCGCTCACCTCGAAGGATTTGGCAGCAAAGAAGGCATAGCTCACGCTAAGTCAGAGATTTATGCTGGACTGTCGCAAGACGGATATGCGGTGATCAATGCAGATGATGCCTTTGCTGATTTCATGCGCGATGCAGCCTCACACTGCAACAAACGGGAGTTTGGACTGTCACCGGGTTGTGATGTACAGGGTGTTCCGGGTGTTGGTCTTAACATTGAAACTCTGGGTAACAAGCTATCGCCACGGTTTCAGCTCAGCGGTGATCACAATGGCATGAATGCACTTGCCGCCATTGCAGCGGTGCAGTGTGTAGATGTGCAGTCAGCAAACATCATTCGAGGACTGGAGAGTGTTCGTTCCATTCCGGGGCGCTTGGAAAAAAAGCCGGGCGTTCGCTCAGCAACACTCATTGACGATAGTTATAACGCCAACCCGGATTCTGCAAAAGAAGCGATAAATGTTCTTGCGCGCCACGACGGTGTTCGGTATCTGGTTCTGGGAGATATGGCTGAACTAGGTGATGCAGCCGATGATTTGCACGCGCGTGTTGGAGCCTACGCGAAGCGCTGCGGTATAGATGGTTTATGGACAACCGGACCTTTAGCGTCGAATGCTTACAAGGCTTTCAAAGGTTCGCCGTCGGCAGTGGCAGTCGCTAAAGCTGCACAATCTTCTACGTCTATAACTCCGATGATATCGTTGTCAGACGCTGCGCCCGAGCCTGAATCCGCTTCGAACAAAGAAAAATCTACACAAAAAACACCCGTTAGCGAGGGAGGGCATTTTGCTGATCAAGAAGCCTTGGTGGCTGATTTAAAACAGTACCTCGATAATGGCGTCACGGTGTTGGTGAAAGGATCGCGTGGTTCGCGAATGGAACGAGTGGTTAAGGCTCTTGTGCCGGCTCCCAGGAGTCGTCGTGTGGTGAGTCAGGAGCACAGTCTATGATGCTTTTGCTCGGTGAATGGTTGTCAGATATCGACCCCGGTTTTAAAATTGTTCGGTACATAACCGTGCGTGCAATTTTTGCAGCATTGACGGCACTGATTATCTGCCTTGTGTTTGGCAAGAAGCTAATTCGGTGGTTAACCGCTGCAAAAATTGGACAATCGGTACGCAGTGACGGGCCTCAGTCACATTTGGTAAAGGCAGGAACTCCCACGATGGGCGGTGCCATGATTATTGTGGCTGTTGTGTTAAGCACGCTCCTCTGGTCTGACTTGATGGTCAAGCAGGTGTGGGTGATTCTGTTTGTCACGATTGGTTTTGGTGCCATAGGTTGGGTGGACGATTATCGTAAGGTGGTGTTGTCCAATTCAGTTGGTTTAACAGCGCGGGAAAAACTGCTGTCACAAACCGTTGTCGCGTTGGGAGCTGTTGTTGTGCTCTATTTAACAGCTTCCGAGCCTGCAGAGCTTGAATTACTCATACCGTTTTTCAAGGATGCGGGTATCTATCTAGGGTGGGTGTTCATTCCTTTCTCGTTTTTGGTTATCGTTGGTAGCAGTAATGCTGTCAATCTGACCGATGGTCTGGATGGATTAGCCATTCTGCCTTCGGTTCTGGTAGCCGCAGGTCTTGGCCTTATTGCTTATTTGGCCGGGCACGCACTATTTGCGGGCTATCTGGGTATTCCAAATATTAAAGGTGCTGGTGAACTCACCATTTTCTGCAGTGCACTTGTTGGTGCTGGTTTGGGTTTTTTGTGGTTTAACACCTATCCGGCACAAGTTTTCATGGGAGATGTCGGCGCTTTGAGTATTGGTGCAGCACTGGGTGCTGTGGCGATCATGGTGAGACAGGAATTTGTTCTGTTCATCATGGGAGGCATATTTGTACTTGAAGCTGTATCTGTCATCTTGCAAGTCGGTTCTTTTAAGCTGACTGGTAAGCGAATTTTTAGAATGGCACCCATTCATCATCATTTTGAATTGAAAGGATGGCCAGAGCCTCGCATCATCGTGCGATTCTGGATTATCACCGTCATTCTTGTGCTGGTGGGTCTGTCGACCTTGAAGATTCGCTGATGCATCCACGTTCACTCAACTCCAAGCGTGTACTCATCGTTGGCTATGGCGCCACTGGTGCATCAGTTGCCCGCTTCCTGCGACTGCACTCGATAGACTTTGCTGTAGCTGATGAAGGTGGTTCGACAATGTGTCGGCAGCTTGCTATCTCTCTAGATTGTGCGGTGCATGAACAATTCACTAGCGAATTGTTTGAGCAATTTAGTGTACTAGTGCTAAGCCCTGGTGTACCGCGCTCTCATTTTGCTGTTCAAAGTGCACTTGAAGCGGGTGTCGATGTTGTTGGCGACATCGAGTTATTCGCCAGCGTAGTCGACGCCCCTGTAATAGCCGTTACTGGGTCAAATGGCAAGAGCACCGTTGTCTCCTGGGTTACTCGAGCATTACAAGGAGCCGGTATTAAAGCTATTGCCTGTGGGAACATTGGCTTACCTGCGCTAGATAGCTTGCATGATGCTGCCGATGTTTATGTCCTCGAATTATCCAGTTATCAACTTGAGTCAACACGTTCTTTAAAGCCGCTGGCAGCTAGCGTGTTAAATGTCAGCGATGATCACCTAGATCGATATTCAGATATTGAACACTACGCAGCAGTTAAGCGTTCACTTTATGCCCAGGCTGAGCATTGCGTTGTTAACCAGGATGATCCTCGAACATGGCCGCAACTTGATGATGAGCTTAGCGGTTCATGTGAACGGTTCACCTTATCTCTTGAACCCGACGTAGGCACGCGCTGGCATCGAACTGAAAAAGAAGGGCATCTGTGGTTGTGTGATGATCATTTTGCGTTTCTAGCGCAGCGCGAATTGTCGGTTCCAGGGGATCACAATGTTGCGAATGCGTTGGCTGCACTTGCGCTAATTGAGCCTCTTGAAATTCCGTTTACAGCTCTTCGTGAAGGTATTGTTGGATTCTATGGCTTGCCGCATCGCAGCGAATACCTGGGTGAGAGTTCAGGTGTTCGCTGGTATAACGATTCCAAAGGAACAAATATCGATGCTTGTTGTAAGGCGATACAAGCTATGCCCGGTCCTGTTGTATTGATTGCCGGTGGAATCTCGAAAGGGGCGGACTTTAGCTTAATGCGTGACGTTGTTTCGGAGCACGTTAAACTTGTGGTTTTAATTGGCCGTGATCGCCTACAGATTCGTGATCAATTAGACGGAAGTGTAGAGATCGTGTTGGCTGATGACCTTCGCGATGCAGTGATTACTGCGAAGCAGCATTCAGACAAAGGTGATGTTGTGCTGCTGTCACCTGCATGCTCAAGTTTTGATATGTTTCGAAATTTTGAAGACCGTGGTGAGCAATTTGCTGCAACCGTTGAGGAGGTACTGGCAGCATGAGCTCGCTAGTATCCAAAGTGGCCACAGGACGTACGCCTTCACCAGTGCAATTGGCGAGCCCGATATCGGTTGAGCGTTTTTCTGATCATGCATTGCTCATAGCAATCCTTACGCTCGGATTGTTCGGTGCAGCAATCATCGGTTCAGCTTCGATGCCTTTAGCTGCGAAAAACTATGGCGATCCCTTTTTCTTTCTGACACGTCAGTTGCTGTTTCTTGGCATTGCTTGTGTTTTTGGTGTTTTGATTTTTCGATTGCCGCTAGCTGTATGGGAAAAATATGGGCCACATCTGATTATTACTTCCCTCGTCTTTCTAACTCTGGTTCTTATTCCGGGAATTGGTAAGGAAGTGAATGGTAGTCGACGATGGATTGACGTCGGCCTATTTACTATTCAGGTATCAGAGACGGTTAAACTTTTCGTCATTGTCTACCTTGCTGGTTATTTGGTTCGGCGCGGGTACCTTGTGCAAACGACTTTCGGTGGGTTTGTGAGGCCATTAGGGCTTATTTGTGTTGCTGGTTCGTTGCTTTTACTCGAACCTGATTTTGGTGCAGCTGTTGTTATCGTGGTTACATCAGTCATTATGATACTCGTGGCCGGCGTGCGTTTTAGCCAGTTCATGACTATCGTGACTGTTCTTGGCAGTCTTGGCGCTGTACTGATAATGACTTCGCCTTATCGTCTGGCCCGACTTAGTAGTTTTCTGAATCCGTTTGAAGACAAATATGGTTCTGGTTATCAACTGTCCAACTCACTTATTGCGATTGGTGGGGGCGGTCTAACTGGCACAGGATTCGGTAACAGCATCCAGAAAATGTTTTATTTACCTGAATCACACACAGATTTCCTGTTTGCCATTTTATGTGAAGAGTTGGGAATGCTGGGTGCTGTGTTCCTGATTCTTCTGTATAGCTTTATTGTCTGGCGATGTTTCCGATTAGCTAAAATCGCAGATCAACAAAACAACAGATTTGCGGGTTTTTTAGCGCTGGGAATCGGCTCTTGGATTGGGTTGCAATCTTTTATTAATATGGGTGTGAATCTTGGAATTTTGCCAACAAAAGGTATTACGCTTCCATTGATGAGTTATGGCGGTAGCAGTGCCGTAGTGTTTGGCATTACTTTTAGCTTGTTGCTTAGAGTTGAATGGGAATTGCGTCAAAACGCCCATCTCAGTTTGCATAGCCGTGCACCTAATGTCCCTGCAGGTGTCGCATGATACATCCAGTAGTGATTGCAGCTGGTGGTACCGGTGGACATGTGATCCCAGCGTTGGCAGTGGCCGATGAGTTAAGACAGCGTGATATTCCCGTTGTCTGGCTAGGTACGAAAACGGGGCTTGAGGCTCGCTTGGTGCCAGCGGCTGGTATCGATATTCGCTGGATAAGTGTTGCGGGTCTTCGCGGCAAGACTATCTTGCAAACTCTCATCGGGCCTTTGAAGTTAATACGTTCCTGTCTAGAGTGCATGCGTCTTGTTTACACGCTCAAGCCTCGAGCGGTACTGGGAATGGGCGGGTTTGTTTCAGGTCCGGTAGGAATTGCGGCGCTGGTTTTGCGAAAACCACTAGTAATACACGAGCAAAATGCCGTGGTTGGTATGACGAACCACTACTTAAGCAGGTTTGCTGTTCGAGTGTTTGCGGCCTTTCCAGGCGCGTTCGGCAATGGTGTGAAGGTGCAGGTTGTCGGAAATCCGGTAAACCAAATTTTCGAAGAGTTCGCGACTTCAAAGCCCCACCACTTAAAACAGGGAGCTGATAGCTCGCCGCTGCGTATTTTAATTGTGGGTGGAAGTCGTGGTGCTCGTGCACTGAATGAAATTGTTCCTTTGGCTATTGCGCAACTTGATGCATCGGTAGCCGTGCATCACCAAGTCGGCATGCATGACGGTGATCTGGTACGTGGACTTTATCAGGAGGCCACCAAGGCAGTGTGCACTGTTTCAGAATTTATAGACGATATGGCCGACGCTTATCAAAACGCTGATCTTGTTATTTGCCGCAGTGGTGCCATGACTGTGACTGAACTCAGTGCTGTCGGTCTTCCAAGCATATTGGTGCCTTTCCCCTACGCCGTAGATGATCATCAAACAAAAAATGCTGAATATCTTTCAACCGTGGATGCTGCTGTGCTGATGCCTCAGAAAGAACTCACTCCCGAATCTCTTGCAAGGGTTATCCGCTCATTGATTACGGACCGAACTGCGCTCTACAAAATGCGTGTAGCTGCCCGCAGCTGCTTCATACCTGCAGCTGCGGCCGTTGTGGCGAATGCACTCGTTGAGGTATCTATCTGATGGTTGTTGATATCTCGCCGGTTGTAAAAGGGCAGATGCGTCGAGTTCGCACCATGCATTTCATCGGTATCGGTGGCGTGGGTATGGGTGGAATTGCAGAGGTGATGCATCATCTGGGATTTCGAGTCAGTGGTTCAGATCTTGGCAGTAATGCGTTGACTGAGAGGCTCCTGGGACTCGGTATTGATGTCAAACAGGGCCATGCAGCGGAGCATGCTGAAGATGCTGATGTTGTTGTTATTTCAACAGCTGTACCCGAAGACAACTCGGAGCTTGTTTATGCGCGAGAAATGCGCATACCGGTTGTTCGGCGGGCGGAAATGCTGGCAGAGCTAATGCGCTTTCAGCAAGGCATCGCTGTGGCTGGAACTCATGGAAAGACTACAACGACAAGCTTGGTTGCCAGTCTGCTGACTGAAGGTGGAATGGATCCGACTTATGTCATTGGCGGTCGCTTAAATAGTTCCTCAGCAAACGCGTATCTCGGTCAATCAGAATGGTTGGTGGCTGAGGCCGATGAAAGTGATGCTTCTTTTTTGTATCTGCAACCGGTCATGTCTATCGTTACCAATATTGACGCTGATCATCTATCCACTTATGGCGGTGATTTTGAAAAGCTGAAACAGACGTTCGTCGATTTTCTTATGCACTTACCGTTCTACGGATTGGCTATTGTTTGTATCGATGACGAGCATATCCGGGACGTTCTGCCGCGCGTAGGCAGACCCGTGCGAACCTATGGTTTTGATGACGCGGCAGATGTACAGGCATTTAATGTCCGGCAAGAAGGATTACGGATGTACTTCGATGTAAGAATCGATGACGGTGGTGATGTCAGTAGTGAAATTCGTGATGTCGCCTTGAACCTTCCTGGACGTCACAACGTGCTCAATGCTCTGGCTGCAATCACTGTTGCTTTAGAACTTGGTGTACCTGTGAAATCAAGTAAGCGTGCTCTGTCACGGTTTGCAGGAATTGGGCGTCGTGCCCAACCGCATGGACTATTGCATTTTGATGGTGGTACAGCTGAGATGCTGGATGATTATGGACATCATCCTACCGAAGTAACCGCGACACTTAAAGCAATTCGGGGTGGATGGCCAGGTCGGCGAATGGTCGTTATTTTCCAACCACACCGATATACCAGAACACGAGATCTATTCGAAGATTTTGCTGAAGCCTTGTCCCTATGCGATGTGCTTATATTGACTGAAGTGTACGCAGCTGGTGAAGAGTACATAACTGGCGCTGACGGTCGTGCGCTGGCAAGGGCTATCCGAAATCGCGGTGCTGTTGAGCCTATATTCGTAGAGGATATTGTCGATGCGCCTGCTGCACTGGAACGCATCATAGAGGATGGCGATATTGTACTGACCTTGGGTGCTGGATCAGTGGGTAGCTTAGCGTTATCGATGCCTGGTTATTTTTCAAAAGAGGGCATGGTAGCTCGAAAGGAAGCTGAAGATGACTGAATCTTTGTTTAATATTCGCAGCTTCAACCCAGGTAGATTTGGCAAGGTAGCTGTAGTTATGGGCGGTTGGTCAGCCGAGCGCGAAGTATCCCTGATGAGTGGACAGCAAGTGTTTGACTCACTGACGTCTGCAGGAATTGATGCTCACGCTATGGATGCTGGTCGGGATATCGCCAATGTACTCGTTGAGGGTGGTTTCGATCGAGCTTTTCTGATTTTGCACGGTCGTGGCGGAGAAGATGGAACACTGCAAGGAGCTCTGGAGTTGGCAGGCATTCCTTACACAGGAACTGGAGTTCTTGGGTCGGCGTTATGCATGGACAAATGGCGGGCAAAAGGACTTGTGTCACTGGCAGGTGTCGCAACCCCTATCGCAAAGCTTGTATTTACTCTCGACGATGCAAAATTAGCAGCAGATTCCATTGGGTACCCAGTGGTTGTAAAGCCAACATTGGAAGGCTCGAGTATCGGGGTCTCGTTGGTTGATACGGACGATCAGCTGGCTACCGCGTTTCACGAAGCTAGACGCTACGGCCCTGTGTTGGTTGAGCAGCGAATGTTAGGAATAGAACTGGCTGCAACTGTTATTGGAAATACGGTTCTTCCATTAGTCAGTATGGTGCCCGCAAGTGGTTTTTATGACTATCAAGCAAAATACTTCGCTGAAGATACGCAATATCAATGTCCAGTTGATCTGCCTGTAAGAATTATCCGGAAGATTGAAGGCATGGCACTAGCCTCATTTGAAGCGCTGGGTTGTCGTACTTGGGCCAGGGTTGACTTCATGTTGAATGATGCCGGAGAGCCTCATTTTATTGAGTGCAACACTGCACCGGGTATGACCAGTCACAGTCTCGTGCCTATCGCTGCACGTCAGGCCGGCGTTGATTTTGAAACAGTGTGTATGCAGATCTTGTCAGATACATTA
>JBLHWG010000002.1:0-47971 GCA_047629055.1 Halioglobus sp. | reverse complement strand
CGAAGACATTCAGGCGAACCTTTTTCTGACTAGAGATGCTCAGTAGCAGGGCTGGTGGCGGAATTAATGTACATAACTAATACGCGATAGATTCTACCGCTCGTTGTCCCGTAGGCTGCAACATTACGTAGAAAAAAACACAGCAAAGCCAACTATAGAAACAAGGTTAAGCTTAGGGGTTACCTTCGATAGCAGTGATTGCATACTACGTAAACGACCAGCGGCATTTCTAATTCCATGGAATCAATTTAAACGCTGATCGGCGACTACGGTACGGCGGTCTATATGATTCTTTTTCTATACTGCGCACTCAAGAGTGATGAATTACCTTTATTCGGAGGCTATGCAGCGCAGCAAGGTGTGCTCGATCCTGTGTTGGTCGGTATAGCCGCACTTGCAGGAGGTTACCTAGGAGATGAGTTACGTTTTGGTCTAGCTCGACGTTATGGGACAGCTTGGGTCACCGGAAGACCACGTTTAGAACTATGGATGGATCGCTGCGAGCGACTTCTCAAACTCTATGGGGTGGCCTACATGTTTCTGTATCGATATCCCAAAGGAATGCGCACAATTGGCGCACTACCTGTCGGTATGACTGACATCAGCTGGCGGCGTTTTACGCTGTATCCGCTATTACTTGGGCGACACTACTAGTAGGTGTTGGTCATGTGTTTGGGGAAGCAATTGAGGCTGCGGTTGCCAAGGGCTGGGGACTAGCGTCAGTTATATTGCTTATCGTTTTCGTTGATATGGCGAGTCTTTCGTAGACTGGCTAGTGGTTGGTGCCTTGGATTAATCGTCTTTTGACGTTAAATCTATTGGCGATTGTGATCTAAGTCCGAATTGCTAGGCTGGCTCAAACTCGTCCAATCTGCATTTTTTATCTGAAATTGACGAACTAAAATATTTATGTGCATAGTGACACAGACAGTGTGAACTTAACGTTGGCGAATTGTTTCTTGATGCTAGGGTGGTTCTCGGTCTAACTAACAAGTTTGCCGGGTTTGCTACCCTCTAAATTGCTGCGAATCTGGCTGATCGATTACTCGCAGTGAAATAGTTTTCAGCCTCTTTGTTTCTCATAGAAACTTTTTCAAGGGATAAAAATCGCATGTATGAACGTAGTTTACTGACAGTAATTTAAACTTCTGTGGCGCTTGCTGGCTGCAGTGACTCTGACACCCCCCGACGACTGGAACCGGTACTCCAGTAAGTGGCGGCTCAACCATTATCGATGGCACATGGATATCAGATTGTAGAAGCGGTGGTGATGTGCCCGCCACTCATGAGTTTGTCGCATTAAATGGCAATATGCAAAGCAACTTTACTTTTTTCGACGACCCCAACTGCACCGTTACTTAGTCGGCCATTAGCGAGATTTCAACCTATACCTTAGGCGACCTTGTTACGGTAGACGGTAGTGTTGAAGGCATCACTAGCGCTACTAAGATGGAGATTTGCACTGAAGATGAACCGGGTTTTTAGGTCATAACAACAACGATCTTAGGAACAACTCAAGCTGTAAGAACATTAGAGTTTACGGATGCAGCTTGTACTGTGCCGGCTTCTCCGGCAGTCGTAGCTGTTGTTGAGTCGCTTGTTTACCCTGGAGGGACAATTCAAATTCCTTTGCGGTTTGCTGATTTTGTCGATATCACGGCTGAGAGTGTGACACTTGATGGTCAACCACTTTTTGCCGAGCAAACTCAAGAGGCGTTACAAGATGGCTTCATTAATGCCGAATTTGATCTATTTCTGATTGACGGTAGTAGTCTGTTTAGAGACGAATATACAGATATTTTGGATGGTGAGTCTGCAGCGAATATACCTGCCATTCTGGAATCTGATTCTATTTTTCGTCAGTAGTTCGATACGTCGCTAGCAATGGTTTTAATAACATTGCTAGCAAGTTTATTTCTGGCAGCTGGCTTTTTTAAGAATGGTTTTGCCAGTAAATTTAGTATTCAGTTTGACTTGCCTAAAGTAAAGCCGCGAGCGATATGATGCCGCACAAACCAGATCATAATTAATCCTGGCAACAACGACACCATTGTAAGAGCCATGATTAGCCCAAAGTCTGTGCTGAAACCGAACAACGCATTGATGGCCATGCTGATCGGTTTACCATCCGTGATAGTCAACACTCTGGCGAAAACCACTTCAACCCATGAGAACATAAAGCAAAAAAATGCAGCGACACCAATACCGGGCATCATCATAGGTATCAGTATTTTGTAAAAGAAGCGTGGTATCGAGTAGCCGTCTAAATAGGCAGTTTCATCAACTTCTTTAGGAATAGCCGATAAGAAGCTTTCTAAAATCCAAATGGTGATGGGTATGTTGAAAAGACAGTGTGCCAGTGCAATTCCTGAAGCACGATTGATTAAGTCGAAAGATGAAAACAGTTGAAATATTGGCATGGACAACACGACTGGTGGTGTAATACGGAAAACTAGAATTGCCAGAAAAAGATGCTTATCCCCGATAAAAGAATAACGTGAAAACGCGTACGCTGAAAGAAGCGCCACAGGTAGGGTAATACCAATGCTGATTAATACGTAGCTAATCGAATTAAGCAGAGAGGCGCGTAGTTCTGGTCGGTCAAAAATCTGTAGATAATTGACGAGTGTAAACTGGCCGGCAGCAATGTCCGGTCTGTCGATTGTTGATTGGAAACTTAAGGTTACGACCGGATGGAACGGCAAGAATATAAATAGTGCGAATAGCAGTAGAGCCAGATACTTCAGTGCCGTAGTGGGTAGCTCCGAATCGTTTTGCAATCGGCGAGTGCGATACTGAGATTCGTCAGCTGAAAATATATTTTTCATCGTATACGTTCGCGTGAGCTCAATGCAGTATTGAACGCCCAGGCGACGGTGAGGATCAGTAAAAAATATATGACTGAGCGAGCAGCTGACGGACCGTAGTTAAATGCAGCAATGTCTTGACCCAAGTCGATAGCAAGAAACATCGTAGACTCTCTTGGCCCTCCGGCATTGATACGAAAAGCTTCCGTGTAAATCATAAAACTGTCTATAAAGCGGAGTAGAAATATCATTAGCAAGACTTTTTGCATGCTGGGTAGTTGTATATGTCTGAAGACCTGCCATTTGTTCGCAGAGTCTATTGCCGCAGCGCGGTAATAGGACTCGGGGATAGTGGTAAGACTTGAATAGCATAAGATCACAACCAGGCTTGTCCAGTGCCAAGTGTCCATGATGACAATGACAATCCACGTATGCAGTGCGTTGAATTTCCAATCTAGAGTAAAACCGACTGTGCTCTGAAGGATTGTTGCCAGTAGGCCTACTTCCTTGTTTAGTAAGCTAAGCCACATGATGGGAATCATGTTCCAAGGTACTAACAAGGGTAGAGCAAGGACGACCAGGCACACTGAAACCATAAATCCTTTGCGAGGTAACGCCAGCGCTATCGCTATACCCAACGGCACCTGTATACACAATACGACTGCAGAGAATCCAAGGCTTCTTAACAAGCTGCCATGAAATCGATCTGAGCGAATGATTTCTGAATACCACTCAAAGCCCACCCAGTATTTATCGGGCAGTGTGAAAATGTCGTGCAATGAGTAGTTAACTACGGTAAGTATTGGAATGAGGCCGACGAAAACCAATAAGGTAACTGCTGGTAAAACCAGTAACCATGCACGGTTATCAATTTTTTTCATAAGTTTTTGAGACCACATGTTCTCGATAGAAAATATATAGCCCACTACTGATAATAAGCGCCGCCCCGATTAGTGTCCACTGATCAGGAAGCGCATTGAAAACAACATAGCCTAGCAAAGTTGCCCATAGCAGGGATGAGTAACTAAAGGGCACCACCAACGATGCAGGTGCATAGCGAAAAGCGCGAATCAGACAAAAATGACTGACACAACCTAGCAGGCCTACGCATGCCATCAATAACCAGTCAATAGCTTGAGGGGGCTTCCAGACAACTGGCGCCCACAGGCTCATGACAATTGCACCGACTACCGCTGAATACAATAATGTAGTGGTGGCGCCGTCCACAGCACGAACCTTGCGAGTCATCAATTGGTAAAGAGCATTGCTAACAGCCGCTCCAATGATCAACAAATGCCCTAATTCTGGTAGCCAGCTGATTGTGTCTGATACAGCAGTGTCAGCACTTAATGCCAAACCACCTTCGGCTCTGGGATGGATAATAACGAGTGCCCCCAAGAAGCCAATAAGAACGCCTATCAGTCGTCTTATTCCTACTTTTTCACCGAGCAAGGGAATCGCCAACAGAGTGACAAATATGGGGGATAAAAACATGATGACTGTGGCTGTCGACAACGCAGTAGTGCGCAAACCAGTAAAGAACAATGCAGTGGTTGTCACCAACAAGGCCGAACGGAGTAGTTGCAGTTTGTAGTTGCCACTGACAAATGAAGCTAGCAACGTTTTGTGTACAAACAGGCTTATCCAGACCATGTGAAAAAAGAAGCGTGCCCAGACAATCTGTAGCGAGGCGAAATCCTGAATCAGATATTTTACTACCGTATCCATACTCACAAATAGAGCCATGGTTAATAGCATCCAGCCGATGCCAGCAATGTGGTTTTCTTCGCTTGCTGTTTGCATGGGCCGAATTTCTATATGCCTAGAAGGCCTAGTGGGCCGGCAAAGTGGCTTTGTGGGGTTTAGTAGGACTTTGATAGTGGAAGAACTTCAAGTATTGCGATGATACGCCATTAAAAAAATTGCTGTTCATGAGATGATCTCACCCTATCTAGCGTTCAAGTTGAGAGTTTGATGGAGCAATCAGTTCCTCGAATTGGAAATGCGCTACTTCCGCCCAGAAAAGGGTTTGTATCTACCGCCTATGCTCGTGCGCTCTTGCGGTCACTGGGTGATCATGGTCACGATGTGGGGGCAATTGCGGCCGAAGAAGGTGTAAATCTTGAGCTTCTCAATACTGAGAAAGAACTCTCAGCCGCAGTGTTCGGAAGGTTATGCCAACGAGCCATCTGGCTATTAAATGATGAGTCACTGGGAATGGTCACCGGTGGCAAGGTGGCGAACGGCACATTTCGAATGATGTGTCTGTGTATCATTCATCGCCCCACACTTGAGGCTATCGTTGATCGTGCGGGTGAATTTCTGGACGTCTGCAATGGGGCTGCGGTGAAGCCGTTGATCGTACGTAGCGACCGAAATGTCCGTATCTGTATCGCCACCGTGCGTGACGAGACAGACCGAAGTATCGATGACATTTTGCATGCTGGAAACCCGGTCCAGGTGCGCACAACGTTGTACTTGTGGTACAGCTTACTTATTTGGTTTGCTGGCCGTTCATTGTCGTTGGTTCGTGTGGAGTTTTCATTTCCAGAACCTGCAAATGGGTCCTTATGGAATCAGCTGTTTCGTTGTCCGGTAGTTTTTGATTGTCCGTCATCCTTACTTGAATTTGAACCTGAAACTTTGCGTCACCCCAATGTGCAAACGGAGAAATCATTAGCGATATTTTTAAAATCTGCGCCTTATCGCCTAATTGCTCCGTCTTACGACCAAGAAAAAATCAGTGATCGTGTGTTGGCCTTGTTTGGCGACGATTTGTCCCAGCGACTGCCCAGTGCGGCCAAGGTTTCCGGGCAGCTTGGAGTTTCAATTAGTACATTACGACGCCAGTTGCTTCAAGAAGGAACTTCATTCCAACGATTGAAAGACGAATGCAAACGTGCAACGGCTGTGCGTTATTTGGCATCAACGGAGCTGACGTTTGTCGAGGTATCTCAATTACTTGGGTTTGATGAAGTCAGCGCGTTTTACCGAGCATTCCGACGCTGGACAGGTGTTACTCCTTCGCAATATCGGGATAGTCTGTAGATATAAAAGACGTTAGCTACAGTCTGCCTTGCCGAACTTAATCTGTACGCTTTCAAAGCCCGATATTGAATCATGGTGCCCTCTAGCGATAACATCATAAACATATAACGGACCACTCTCATTAGAGTCGTAATAGCAGGATGTGCTGACGCTGTTGCAGCTGCCAGGAGAAATGCAAAATGGAGGATAACTCGCTTTAAGTAACCTTAATGGACGAAAACGCCAGTTGCGTGGGTGTGTGTCACTGGTATAATCTATTGATTTATAAAGTTTAAATTTTATATGGTTGTGAAATGAACGAATTCGATAGTAAATACGCCGCTATTCGCCATTGAGAAAGTGACCCATTGAGCCGACACTTGTACTCGAATCCTTATTTTCGGTGTCTGACATGCCTACATATAATCCGCCTCTTAAAGATATGCGCTTTGTACTCCGCGAGGTGCTGGATTTTGATCAACACTACGCAACACTTCCGGGGGCATCAGAAGCCACACCGGATACCGTTGATGCCATCTTAGAAGAAGGTGCAAAATTCGCTCGAGATGTCCTGAGCCCACTGAACGCTGTAGGTGATACACAAGGCTGCACTTGGTCTGATGGCAACGTAACAACGCCATCCGGATTTCGTGAGGCCTACCAGCAATATGTTGATGCTGGTTGGCCTTCCATGGTTCAAAGCGAAGAATTGGGTGGTCAAGGCCTGCCAGAATCGTTAGGTACCATTCTCTCAGAAATGAATGGCACAGCCAATTGGTCTTGGGCCATGTACCCCGGTTTATCGCACGGCGCCATGAATACGTTGGCAGCTCACGGAACCGAAGAGCAGCAACAGGCCTACCTGACTAAACTGGTGTCTGGTGAGTGGACGGGCACCATGTGCCTGACTGAGTCGCATTGTGGTACAGACTTAGGATTATTAAAGACACGCGCTGAGCCCAATGATGACGGCAGCTTTGCCATTACGGGTCAAAAAATATTTATCTCAGCTGGTGAACACGACATGGCTGACAACATCGTTCATATCGTGCTCGCTCGATTACCTGGCGCGCCATCAGGCACGCGCGGGATTTCCTTATTCATCGTGCCAAAATTCAGTCTTGATGCAGATGGCAATGTCGGGGAACGCAACCCGGTTAGTTGCGGATCCATTGAGCACAAAATGGGTATTCACGGTAATGCCACGTGCGTATTGAATTTCGACGGCGCAAAAGGCTTTCTGATTGGCCAGCCTAATCGTGGGCTCAACTGCATGTTTACGTTCATGAATACCGCTCGAATCGGTACTGCAACACAGGGTCTTGCGCATGCTGAATTGGCGTTTCAGGGCTCATTGGCCTATGCGCGTGATCGCTTGCAGATGCGTTCACTGTCGGGAGCTGCGTTTCCTAATAAGGCTGCTGATCCCATCATTGTTCATCCTGATGTCCGGCGTATGTTGCTGACACAAAAAGCATTTGCCGAAGGCGGACGTATGTTCCTTTATCGGTGTGCGCAGTTGGTTGATATTGCTCACCAGGGTGCAACGGATGAAGATCGCGCGACAGCTGAACAAGAACTGGCACTTCTTACACCTATAGCCAAAGCTTTCTTGACTGAAACAGGTTTTGAAGCAGCTAACTTGGGGCTTCAGTGCTTCGGTGGTCACGGGTATATCAGTGAGTGGGGCATGGAGCAAAATGTCAGAGATGCTAGAATCGCAACGATATATGAGGGCACCACGGGCGTTCAGGCGATCGATCTACTTGGGCGTAAAGTGCTGGGTTCTCAAGGTGCTCTGCTGCAGACGTATACCAAGCAGATCCACAAATTCTGCAAGACAAACTCGGATGAGCCACGACTGAACCGCTTCATTCGTCCATTGTCCAAGTTGAACAAGGAATGGGGTGATTTGACCCGCCGAATCGGTATGGCTGCTCTTCAGGATAAAGAAGAAGCAGGCGCCGCCTCCGTGGACTACCTCATGTACTCTGGCTATATCGTGCTTGGCTACTTCTGGGCACAGGCTGCTGTAGCTGCGCATAGGCAACTAGAGGCAGGTGCGGGCGACACGGTTTTCCTGGAGGCGAAATTGTTCACTGCCCGTTTTTATATGGAACGTTTATTGCCAAGAAGCCAGAGTCTGGCAGCCACTATGCTCTCTGGTGCGGACAATTTGATGGATCTGGATGAAGAGCACTTTGCTTTTTAGCGATTGCGTGCAATAAGCTGTTTTTGTAGAGACTATTGAACAACATAGCTTTTGCTAATTTGTATATTAAGAGGTTTTCTAGATAGCCTCCTAATATCTAGAATAGAGTAATTATCCTGACGGGCCTGCCTGTTGGGCCCAGCTGGTGAGAATGTCTGATTGAATCCACACCAAGTTTTCGAATTTTAGTAATAACCTGATGGAGCTCTTGCTCATGCTTTTCTCCGGTACAGCGTTCAAGCTGACTCGTGATAACAACATTCTCGACCTGTG
Source organism: Halioglobus sp. (assembly GCA_047629055.1). Lineage (GTDB taxonomy): Bacteria > Pseudomonadota > Gammaproteobacteria > Granulosicoccales > Granulosicoccaceae > Granulosicoccus. The sequence goes on along the minus strand of JBLHWG010000002.1, from coordinate 39,652 downwards.
TTTCGATGCTGAGGATGGGAAAGTCAATGTCTTCAATCGTGCAGCATTAAGTGAATTTGGGGAGGTGCTGTCGGTTATAGAAAAAGAAACCGATGTCGTCGGCCTTGTGCTAACCAGTGCAAAGTCCGTTTTCGTTGCTGGCGCCGATATAACTGAATTTCTTGGCTACTTCGCATCACCCGATGAAGTGCTGTTCACCATGCTCAAAGAAGTAAATGCGATGTTCAATCGCTTTGAAGATTTGCCATTTCCAACGGTTGCCGCTATTAACGGTGAGGCACAGGGCGGTGGTTTCGAAATCTGTCTGGCCAGTGATTTTAGAGTCGCTTCAGTCGATGCTCGTATGGGGCTGCCTGAAGTGAAGCTTGGTATTATGCCAGGATGGGGTGGTTCAGTCCGTTTGCCCAGACTCATTGGCATGGACAACGCCGTAGAGTGGATGTGTACAGGTAGCTCTAAAAAAGCCGAAGCGGCACTCAAAGACGGTGCTATTGATGCTGTGATTAAAAACGGTGAGCTCAAGGCCGCAGCCATCTCTATTATTGAACAATGCCGCGACGGTAAAATCGACGCTATGGCACGGCGTGCGGTTAAAACATCGCCGGTCACATTGTCTGATATGGAGCTGACCATGGCCATTGAATCAGCCAAGGGTGTTGTGGGTGCAAAGGCAGGTCCTCACTACCCATCACCCATGACGATCATTGGCACCCTTGCGAAGGGTGCAAAAAAATCACGTGGTGCCGCACTAGCGTTTGAATCCGCAAGCTTTGTAAAGCTGGCAAAGTCGGATGTTGCTGAGAGCTTGGTCGGCATCTTCTTAAAAGATCAATCTCTCAAGCGTATTGCTCGCAAGCAGAGTAAGGCAGCCTTGCCTGTCAAGCGAGCAGCCGTTCTAGGGGCTGGCATCATGGGCGGTGGTGTCGCTTACCAATCGGCTTCCAACGGCGTGCCAATCATCATGAAGGATATACGTGATGAAGCACTGGATGCTGGGCTAGAAGAAGCTGGCAAGTTGCTTAAGAAGCAAATAATGCGCGGTAAGTTGAAGCCCGAAGGCATGGCAGGCGTACTGAACGCAATTTTACCTGCGCTGAGCTATGGTGAATTTGGCAGTGTTGACCTTGTCGTTGAAGCAGTTGTTGAAAATCCGAAAATTAAAGCATTGGTGTTGGCTGAAGTGGAAGGCCAGGTGAGTGACGATACAATTATCACGACGAACACGTCCACCATCTCAGTAAACCTGTTGGCTAAGTCGCTAAAGCGTCCAGAGAACTTTTGTGGTATGCATTTTTTCAACCCCGTGCATTTAATGCCGTTGGTTGAAGTCATTCGTGCTGAAACGTCTTCAGATGAAGCAATTGCTACAACGGTTGCTTACGCACAGGCAATGAGAAAGACGCCAATAGTTGTTAATGATTGCCCAGGCTTTCTCGTAAATCGGATTCTCTTCGCCTATTTTGGTGGGTTCAATAAGCTCATCGCCGAAGGTGGTGATTTTCAGGCCGTCGACAAAGCGTTAGAAGGTTTTGGTTGGCCAATGGGTCCTGCGTATCTGCTTGATGTTGTGGGTATGGATACTGGTAAGCATGCAGCGGGTGTTATGGCTGAAGGCTTTCCAGATCGAATGGCCAGTGAAGGCAAAACCATTATTGATGCGTTGTATGAAGCCGATCGTTTAGGCCAGAAGAATGGCAAGGGGTTTTATCAGTACGAAAAAGACCGAAAGGGTAAGCCACAGAAAAAACTTGATCCATCAGTAGACGCTGTGATTGCAAGCGTGCAATCAGCTAAGGTTGAGATTGACAAGCAAGACATGGTTGATCGATTAATGATTCCGATGTGCATTGAATCGGCACGTTGCCTTGAAGATGACATCGTGAGCAGTGCGTCAGAAGTGGATATGGGACTCGTCTATGGCGTTGGCTTTCCTCCTTTTCGTGGCGGTGCTTTGCAGCATGTCGATAAGATGGGTTTAGCAGCGTTCTGTGCTCGTGCAGATGAATTTGCACACTTGGGTCCGCTTTATCATCCGACTGACAAGATGCGTGAAATGGCAAAAAATGGTGAGACATTTTACGACAAGAGTGCTGCGAGCACAGGAGCATCGGCATGAGCTTTCAAGCGCGTGATGTAGTCATCGTTGACGGTGTTCGTTCACCGATGGGTCGATCCAAAGGTGGTGCCTTTGTTAATGTTCGTGCGGAAAATTTGTCCGCAGCATTAGTCGATGCATTATTCGTTCGTAATCCTTCCGTCGATCGCGGTGATGTTGAGGATGTCGTTTGGGGATGTGTTAACCAGACATTAGAGCAGGGCTTCAATGTCGCAAGAGCGGTAGGTTTGCTGGCAGGTCTTCCTAAGCAGGTGGCGGCGCAAACCGTTAACCGTCTCTGTGGCTCTTCAATGAGTGCGCTGCATACAGCAGCGCAAGGCATCATGACTGGCTACGGCGATGTCTTTGTTGTTGGTGGTGTTGAACACATGCAGCATGTATCAATGATGCATGGCATTGATATCAATCCATCAATGAGCTTACGTATGGCTAAAGCATCCATGATGATGGGTGTGACTGCTGAGATGCTAGCCAATGTACATGGCATTTCCCGTGAAGAGCAGGACAAGTTTGCACTACGCTCACATCAACGGGCGCATGCGGCCTCTGTTGAAGGTCGTTTCGATAACGAAATTATTCCTATCGCCGGGCACGATGCGAACGGTGCGCTCACGATGATTGAAAAAGATGAAGTAATTCGTGCTGATGCTTCACTGGAAGCACTAGCATCACTCCGACCGGCCTTCGCTCCGAAAGTAGGAACGGTAACGGCGGGTAGTTCATCTGCAATTGCTGATGGTGCATCGGCGATGCTTCTTATGTCAGGTGCGAAAGCAATGAGCCTAGGGTTAAATCCTATTGCACGTATTCGGAGCATGGCGGTTAGTGGGTGTGATCCGGCCATTATGGGATACGGACCTGTACCTGCATCCAAGAAAGCGTTAAAGCGTGCCGGCATGACCATTGAAGATATGGATTACGTTGAACTCAACGAAGCCTTTGCTGCGCAGTCCATACCAGTCATGAAAGATCTTGGCTTGTTGGACGTGATGGACGATAAGGTCAACTTAAATGGTGGTGCTATAGCGTTGGGTCATCCTTTGGGTTGTTCGGGTACTCGTATCTCGACTACTTTACTTAATGTCATGCAGCAGAATGACGGGGAATTAGGACTTGCCACTATGTGTATTGGTATGGGGCAGGGCATTTCTACAGTATTTGAGCGATTGAAGTAGTAGAGGTTCTGTAGGCGGGTTGTTTGCGCTGCCAGCAGTGCAGACAACCCGTTGCGTAGTTTGGTAAACGGATGATCCAGATATGAAAAACAACCTTGAAATATATCCATCTACGGCCTAATTTTGGGTTCCCATAACACAGCATTTCAGCCAATATACCTTTAAAGGATCTAGGTGGAATTCGCTGTGAGTCGATATAAAGTATCCGATGGTACGCAAACCATGAAGGCCGTGGTAACCACAGGCAATGGCGGCTATGACATGCTCGATTTCCGTACGGTTCCCATACCTGTACCTGGCCCTGGCGAAGTTCTGTTGCAAGTACTCGCAGCGGGTGTCAACAATACCGAAATTAATACGCGCTTAGGTTGGTATTCATCCGCTGTAACCGCAAGCACTGATTCTGCCGCCAGCCATCAGGAAATTGAAGCCGTGCAGATAGCCGATGGAGGCTGGAGCGAGGCAACGCCGTTTCCCTTAATTCAAGGGACAGATTGCTGCGGTCGTGCTGTGTCAGTAGGTATCGATGTGAGCGATGAAATCATTGGTAAAAGAGTTCTTGTCCGTTCTTGCATGCGGCCCAAAGGCTACGACACTATGGACAATATCTGGATGGCATCAGATTTTGATGGTGCGTTTGCTCAGTTCGTCAAAGTCCCCGCATCAGAGGTATTTCCCGTGGATTGTGATTGGTCTGACGAAGAATTAGCCACTATCCCTTGTGCGTATGGCACAGCTGAAAACATGCTACATCGCGTCCAGTTAAGCCCTCAGGATCATGTGCTTGTCACCGGAGCATCTGGAGGAGTTGGGTCTGCCGCTGTGCAATTGGCAAAGCGTGGGGGAGCCCACGTCACAGCAATTTGTGGAGAATCAAAAGTTGATCAGGTCCGTGCCTTGGGCGCTGATATTGTTTTAGAGCGTAACTGCGACATCGTAAGTGCGATTGGAGAAAGCACCATTGATGTGGTTGTTGATAACGTTGCTGGTCCGGGGTTCCCGGACATGCTCAAGGTCCTCAGGCGTGGAGGTAGATATACCTCATCGGGCGCTATCGCAGGACCCATAGTCAATTTGGATATGCGAGACATGTATTTGAAAGACATCACGTTAGTCGGTTGTACCGCTTGGGATGAACCGATATTTCCAAACCTGATCTCATACATAGAATCTGGAGAAATTCGTCCGCTGGTGGCGAAAGTGTTTCCACTCGATAAAATTGCTGAAGCTCAACAAGAGTTCATGGAGAAAAAGCATTTCGGGAACTTTGTACTTGTCCCACCTGCGGTAAAGAGTTGAGTGTTCTAGAGTTAGGAGCTCTGGAGTTACGTGCTCATAGGAAATTTAATCCGCTGATACATTCGAACCTTCGTTTCAACTAAAAACTACCCCATCAAAAAGTTTACGCGCTGTTCGTATAATCGCTGTCGGTCCCAATGAGCCATCATCTTCAATACGAGCCCGTATTAACGTCTCGCCAATAGGGTGCTCAATGGACAGCTGCTTATCGTCACCGGCTGGGATGTCAGCAATTTCTGCTGCAGGGGAGCCCTCCAATAAGCAGGCCGTAGCCACACTGACCGCACCCAGCACACCGATACTGGCATGGCAACGATGCGGTATAAACGTACGTGTTGAAATGGCACCACCGTGTATGGCTTCACTGACCATCGTCATCTTGGGTACGGTTTTGTCGGTTACGTCGTCCAGATTCATCCTTGCACCGCAGGCCAGACGGATTTTTTCCAACTGGGTTTTTAGCGCTGTGTTCGAATCGAGTGCTTCGCGCGTCTCTTGACCTGTGATGCCCATGTCAACTGCGCGTAAAACAACGACAGGCATGCCATTGTCGATCATCGTTACTGCAATACCCTCAACAATGTCGACGGTATTGCCTGTGGGAAGCAAAGCACCGCAGCTTGAGCCAGCAGTGTCTTTAAATTGCAGCGCAATGGCCGCAGCTGTTCCCGGTACACCGTCAATCGCTGCCGTACCTGCGTAGACTGGCATGCCGTTTTCAGTCGGTACTGTCGCCACTGCAACCTGTTGCGTGTTTTCCATAAAGATTGAAACAGTCGTTGCGCTGTCTGTCGCGGCCACCAATCCGCGTTCTATGGCAAATGGGCCAACACCTGCGAGAATATTGCCGCAGTTCTGGCCATCTGATACAACAGCTTGATCAACAAAGACTTGTAGAAATAGATAATCGATATCGATGCCGTCTCTAGCTGATTTTTTGAGCACAGCAACTTTAGAGGTCAGTGGGTCTGCGCCGCCCATCCCGTCTATTTGACGAGTATCGGGTGAACCCATGATGCGTAGCAAAAAGCCATCACGATCTTCTGGGAGTTCGTCGGCTAAGAAATACCCACCTTTGGAGGTGCCGCCGCGCATCCACATGCAGCGTACGCCATTAGACATACTTTAAGCCTTTTTCCTCAAGGCGTTCGCGCATCTTATACATATCAAGGCCCAGCTCTCCACATGCCAAACGAATACGTTTCTCTTCTTCTAACGCCACACGAGCTTCGGATTTCGCTAGTACGTCCGTTGCTTCTTCGCGTCTAACAACGCAAACGCCATCGTCATCGGCTATGATAATATCACCAGCATCGAGCGCAGTTCCTGCACACACAATGGGTATGTTTACTGAGCCCAGCGTTTCCTTCACTGTACCTTGCGCGCCAATGGCTTTGGCCCACACAGGGAAATTCATCTCAGTTAAATCTTTAACGTCGCGTACACCACCATCAATGATTAAGCCTGCACAGCCACGCGCTTGTGCAGATGTCGCGAGTAGGTCGCCAAAGTAACCAGCGTCGGAAGGTGATGTAGTTGCTAGTACCATGATATCGCCTGCCTGTAACTGCTCGATGGCCACGTGCAGCATCCAGTTGTCACACGGTGGTGCCAGAATTGTAATAGCCGAACCTGCGATACAGCTGCCTGAGTAGATGGGCCGCATGTAGCTAGCGAGCAGACCTTTTCGACCTTGTGCCTCATGTATCGTTGCCACGCCACATTTAGCAAGCCCATCAATAACGGAACTATCAGCCCGCTCTATATTCTGGATAACGACATTCATCAGAGTTCATCCACACAGCGAGGGTAAACCGACTGAAACCCTTCGGCATATTTTGCTGGACGTCCGCCAGCTTGGCCTCCTGAATTACGCCTGAAGTGATTGCCGCGATTCTCAGCAACGTTCGTATAGAAGTCCCATAAATGTTGTTGGCCTTCCATACATTCGATGGCAGCACGTTTCTGCTCCCACACGTCGCTGATATCCAAAAAAGTGTCTGGCTTCCAACCCATTTGTTCGGTTTGGTGTGGCTCGAACAAATAGAGCTGTGGTGCGCCGAGTACTTTTTCACCAGGATTATGGCCCCAGGCCTGTGCAATCATGCGCGCTTCCATCACCACTTGAGTGGTGTACATATGATCGGTGTTGTACGGATCATACTGAGAATGGCTCAGCATGAATGAAGGCTGGACAGCGCGCATCAGATCAACCAATTTGAGCTTGTCTTCTTTTTCAAGTTGGAGCGGATAATCGCCAATATCGAAAAATTGGATGTCATGAACGTTTAGCGCCTTAGCCGCATTCTCAGCTTCACGCTTTCGGTTCGATTTCACCTCGTCCAGGGTTTTACCTTCTTTCCAAAGCCGTGCACTTTCGCCGCGCTCTCCGTAAGACAGGCATGCAACGGTGACGTCAAACCCACGCTTTTGATGCAGTGCAATAGCACCGCCGCAGCGCCAGACAAAATCCGCCGCATGTGCGGAAATAACCAGCGCAGTTTTTTTCTCAGACATGTTGGACTCCTTGTGATGTTGCTTGAGTCATACCTTGAGTACACCCATTTGATTTTCCAGCGACTGCATTACTTTCATAACCGCTAGGCCTTGAGCAAAACTTGAATTGGGTTCTCGCCCTTCTTGAATGGCTGAGATAAATTCGTGATCTATTAATTCGATACCATTATTTGAGACGGCAACCTGGCTGAGATCGATAGGATTTTCATTGCCATCGAATAGGTCGTCGTAGCGGGCGAGGTAAGTGCCGGTGTCGCCAATATAACGAAAGAACGAGCCGAATGGGCCGTCGTTGTTAAATGACAATGACAGCGTGCACAACTTGCCGGTAGGCGTTTTTAAGCCAATGCTCATATCCATTGCAATGCCAAGCTCCGGATGAGCTGGTCCTTGCATTCCCATAACTTCGCTAGGAATTTCTCCGGTTTGGTACATGAACAAATCTAGCGTATGACAGGCGTGGTGCCAAAGAAGGTGATCTGTCCAGCTACGTGCTTCGCCCTTGGCATTAGTATTGGTGCGACGGAAGAAGTACGTTTGCGCATCCATTTGCTGGATATTAAATTCGCCAGCATCGATTTTACGTTTGATCCACTGATGAGACGGGTTGAAGCGTCGTACATGACCAACCATTCCAACAACGCCAGTTTCCTGTTGTACCGCACTCATTGTTTCTGCATCTGCCAGGCTATCGGCCATCGGTATTTCAGAAAACGTGTGTTTGCCCGCTCTCATGGCTTGCACCGATTGTGCGCAATGCATTTGAGTGGGCGTTGACAGAATGACCGCATCAATATCCTGGTCTAGAAAGTCATTGTAGTTTGAACAGGCTTTCGGGATCTTACGCTCTAATGCTAGAGACTCAATCTTATCTTTGTTGGGGCCGAATATTGTGGTGACTTCTGCGCCGTCAATATTTGCCAATGCATCTAGGTGTTTTAAGCCAAAGGCACCATAAGCGCCTGCTACGCCAATCTTTATCATCTTACCGGTTCTCCAATATCATGTGGCCCACAGCAGTGTTGGATGCAGGTACATGGTAGAAGCGATACTTCTCTTCCACCTTATCGTTAAGTGCACCGCGCATTACGTACCACATCACCAATTCAATGCCTTCCGAGCCTGCTTCTCTTAAATATTCGATGTGCTCAATGTTAGAGCCAGTTTGCGGGTCATTCACCAGCAGGTTCATGAATCTCTCATCCCACTCGGAGTTTATTAAGCCTGCACGCTCATGCTGCAGTTGATGACTCATACCGCCGGTGCCAAACACACAGACCTTTAAATCTTCTGGATACGATTCAATCGCTTTGCGAATGGATTTACCCAGTGCATAACATCGACTTCCCAGAGGGGCTGGATATTGCACAACGTTTACGGCCAATGGCACAACCGGGCAGGGCCATTCATCAGGTTGCCCGAACATCATTGTCAGCGGTACCGTGAGTCCGTGATCCACTTCCATCTCGTTTACGATGGTCATATCGAAAGAATCGAGTATCAAAGACTGTGCAATGTGGGAAGACAGCGCCTGATGCCCTTTAACAACCGGCACCGGGCGCGGGCCCCAGCCTTCGTCTGCCGGCGGGTATTCGGTAGCGCAGCCAATGGCAAAGGTCGGTATTAATCTCGCATCAAAGACGGTGCAATGATCGTTGTACACCAGGAAGATAACATCGGGTTTTTCTTTGGCTATCCATTCGCGTGAATATTCAAAGCCTTTGAATATCGGGCCGTAATAGTCGTCATTGTCGAGGCCTTGATCTGCAGCAACACCTAACGCGGGTACATGCGAACAAGCAACACCTGAAGTTATTCTTGCCATTATTTATCCTCCCATTCCGATTTGTACCGATTGGATTCAATGGAACGACCACCACTGACCATCATTTCGCGATACTTTGTTGAACCCATACCCGTCATCAAGCCCGCTAGACCCTGAAAATTGATGCCGTGGTAGGCCGCAAGCTTGGATGTGTAATAAATATTGCCACCGAGCTCCAGTAATAAATTCCATTTCTGGTTTAGTGCAGCCTCGCGTTGCTCAGGCGTCATCGGAAATTGATCGATATACGCTTCTCGATCCTCCTTGTACGCGTCGCGATTAGGCGCCTGACGTAGGCTTATGCAGAACTGATTTAAATGATAGCCGCGGGCGGCTTGATCGCTGTCAAATACGATGGTGCCGGGTATGTCGTCGTATATTTTCTTCTCGGTCATAATACTCAAACCTCAAAAGCGCTGAAAGTAAATTATATGCTGATACTTTAATTTGCATGCAAATTAGCTAAATTACATGCATATGGCTTGTAATTTAAACTATTTTCATGCAAAAGTAACGAATGAGTGAGCTTCAATGGAAATCAGCTCTCTATCAATTGCGCCGGCGACTAGTCTCTGGTGAATTGGTTGGAGGCACCAAGCTGCGAGCCAGCCATTTAGCCAACGAGATGGGTATTTCTCGTACGCCCATTGGAGAGGCCTTGATCAAGCTTGAAGGCGAAGGCTTGTTGATTAGAGACAAGTCTGGCTTTACCGTGCGCACTTTCGCGCTCGACGATGTCTTCGATGCAATCGATTTACGCGGAACTCTAGAAGGCGCTGCCGTGCAAAAAGCTGCTGAGCGAGGTGTCAGTAAGTCTGATCTGGCGGAACTGAATCAGCTGTTGGCCGAACTTGATCAGGTTATAGCCGACGGACAGGTTGCCGAATACGATCAGTTAAATTTGGATTTCCATCGGCAATTAACTCAGCTGTCAAATAGCAATATTCTGATTGCAGAAGTAGAGCGCTCATACCGATTGCCGTTTGCAGGTCCGTCTGCATTTCCAACGGCCGAAAGTGATTCGATACGCTTTCGCGCATCCTTGATGATGGGCCAGGAGCATCACCATCAAATTGTGTCAGCTCTGAGCTTGCGGCAAGGCGCTCGAGTGTTTGCGTTAATGTCGGAACACGCGAGGTTGGCGCACGGAAACGTACATGCGGCCATTCGTGAACGAGAACAGGCTCCGCAGCTCGCATTGGTTAATCACTAATCCGAATACTTAAGACCAATACAAACGCATCGGGTTATCAACAAGCAGCTTGCGTTGTTTCTCTGCATCGTCTGCAATGAGAGGTATTAACTCAACCACTTGCCCGTCATCTGGCACATGAGATTTCATATTAGGATGTGGCCAATCGGTACCCCAGAGCACTCGATCGGGGTAGGCATCTACCAGTTTCTTCATGAAGGGTACAACGTCTGAATAGTTCTCATGACTGCCGCCTTGTTTGGTGAGCCGTTCGGGGCAGGAGACTTTGGTCCAGAACTTTTCATCGGCCATGAGCGTAACGAAGGCTTCGAAGTCCGGATGATCAACACCTTTACTGATGTCTGGGCGGGCCATGTGATCAAACACGACAGTGACAGGCAGGCTCTGCAGAAAAGGTAGCTGCTCGGCGAAATCGGCAGCTTCGATATACACAATAATATGCCAGCCAAGCGGGGCTATTTTTTCGATGATCTGTTCGTAGTGTTCCCGAGGTTTTGGATCAACCAGGCGTCGCACAAAGTTGAACCGCACACCACGCACACCGGCGTCATGCATTATCTGCAGCTCTTCGGATGAAATGGTGTTGTCAACAACGGCAATTCCGCGAGCTAAGTCACCAGCAGCTTTCAATCCGTCGATAAGTGCTTCGTTATAGCGTCCGTGACAAGAGGCTTGGACAATAACGTTACGTGAAAAACCAAGATGGTCACGTAATGCGAAAAGATCATTTTTAGATCCTGTGCACGGCGTGTACTTTCGCTCAGGCGCGTAGGGAAATTCTTCTTCAGGCCCGAATATATGGCAGTGCGCGTCAACAGCGCCTGCTGGTGGCTGATAAACCGGTTTGCGCGGATTACGGTGCCAGACCATCCAGTCGGGATCCATTGGCATAGCGAACGTCCTTTGGTTACATAGATGGTTAGGGAGTATAGAGTAATAATAATCTGACCTTCGGAGGGGCAAGAGAGCTTTTGACAATCTATTGCTACCATCGCAACGGAGTACAACACTGATTGATTGGTGGCGACTCGCCGTCTAGTCAGACAGGTACAAGGGCTCCAACTCAGCGCGTGCTGGCGCCGGTTTATTATGACGTTTGCGTACAGCTTTTAACGTCGACTTAATACCGCTCCAGTCGGGCTCACTCTCCATACTGGCTGAGTAAAGCATGCGATCTAGCAACGTCACCACATCTGCGAGTTCTTGGTCTTTAATTTTGACCAGCGAACTGGTGCTGTCGATTCTTTCTGGCCAAAGGTGTCCACTCCAGATCTGGATTGCTGCTCTGAGTGTTTTAATTTCACGTTGCGCGACACTTAACTTAATCCAAGCCCATGCTGCACGCTCTGACAAACCCGCTCGTTGTTTGGTTCGCCTGCGATGACGCCGATAGCCCACTGCCAACAAGATTATTGCTAACGTGGTTAGGATAGCCAGTACGACCAAGTGCGAGGTATTCGAGGCAGGGTTGTCGCCTATCGCAGGTAGTATCATCAAGGTTTCTGCCAGAGTTGTGGCGGTTTGCCATTTGCTCTGGTTGATATCCCACCATGCAACGCTAATACTCGGAAAAGACACTTCGCCGATTTTTGATCCCACTACGATGATGTTTTGCTTAAGCGTTCCATCCAATCCGGTCGGTTTAATATCCGTGCTCCAGGTAGATTGCTGCGGGTAAATTCTAAGATTTTTAGCGTCTGCTAGCACTAGCGGTGGGATTGCGGCAGGATGTTGTCCTTGCAGTTCAATCCGGACAGAGTAATTAACTGGTTCACCACGTCGTGCACTGGCGATTGGCTGATTGTCGGCATTTAACCAGGCATGAGACACAGTCAGCCTGGATGCAGGTAGCCAGACATCCTCTGATGCAGGTGGTGCTTTTACTATTAGTTCAAGCCCATTGCTGATCGCATTGATCTGTGGATTGGATTTATCATCTCCTTCGCTGAACGAGACGGGCAATAGTGCCTGGAAGCGAATGGGCAATACACGCAGCCTACCTTCTTGCTTTGCAAAAGCCGCAAAGCGCCGTACCGTAGTCTGGTAAATGACATTTGCAATTTCCTCTTCGTACTCGCGCTTGTGTACAGAGAAAAGCGAAGCATCCTCGATATCAAGCTGGCCTCCTGATAAGCCAAACGCTTCTTTTCGAACTCTGACAGTCAGTGTGAGCAGTACTTGCTCGTTGAGGTAGACGCTCGATCTGTCTGCCGTCAGGCTAGCTGATATTGAGTCACTGTGTGGCTGCGCCAACACCAGGTTGATGCCAACCAGCCATAGTAAAATGACGCGAAGCAGCATCAGTAGCGCGCACCCATTGTGTTGTCAGAATCATTATCAGGGTTGCTCTTATCCTGACGGCGTAACTGGGTCTGATAAGAGAGTTTTCGGCGCAAATAGCCGCCGGGATCCTGTGGTAAAGTCCTGAGCCATTGCTCTGCATAAGGGTTAAGAACGGCGTTGTCATTCTTTTCAAACTCGATACCTTCTGTGGCGGTCTCAGCGCTAGCATCTGTTGCGTTGGTTCCACGTAATAGTTGAGAGTCCGATGCTGAGGCATCGCTGGCAACGGGTTCATTGTTGGTATTGTGCAGTGCAGTGCCGGCAGCTCCCTGATCTTGCAGCGCGGCTTGGTCTAACGAATCACCTTCTCCAAGTGCCCCTCCCACTTGTTGTTGGGCCGCCGATGTGCCTTCGGATTCTCCAGGAGGCTGTTGGTCTGCCTCGTTTTGTTCTTTGCTGTTCTCGCCATTGGCAGGAGTGTTTTCCGACCCTTCCGGATTTTCCCGGCCCGCGTCAAGCTGGTTCTGCAGCAGTGCGATGTTATACCTTGCATCGACGTTAAGCTGGTTAACGTTGCCGGCGCTTAACAATACGGCGCTGTTGTAGGCAGTAATAGCTAGCTCGAATTGCTGTAGTAGTGAGTGGGCGTTGCCCAACAAAAAGAAGTCTTTGGCTGTGGAGGGTTGGCTCATTGTCTCAAGTACCTGTTGATACTCTCGGGCACGGTACAGCGCAACCGCTTGCCAACGAGTATTTTTGAAGCGTAGCGCTGCGGCTGCTAAATTGCCGGATTGCAGTTGCTGCATTGCACGCTGATCATCATTGAGTAATACAGCAGGCCAGTCAGCAGCTATCGATTGTGCCGGGTTAAGCATGCCAGCCAACGTGACGCCCAGCATCAGTTTCGCGGTAACGGGAATTATCATCCAAAGCCATTGGCGCCTGAACACCAGAGCGGCGCAAGGTAGTAACGGCAATACTAGCCAGTACCCGGCGTCGTGCCAGCGGTCGTATTGCAAAGTGGTCTGTACAAGGTCGGATTTGATCGCTGTGGTGGTCAGCGCCAGTAAATGATCTACATCTTTGTTATCAGGTGTTATAGCTGCATAGTGTCCGTTGAACTCATGCGCTAGTTGCTGTAGCTCAAGCTCATTCAATTTAGCCATCACCGGCTCGCCGTTGTCGTCTAACATTACGCCATTGTTGCCATCCGGTATGGGGGCGCCCCTTGTGTTGACGAGTGCCGTACCAATTCCCAGAATCGATAGTCTGAATGATCGAGGTCATATTGTTTTGATGGTGTCGATGGCGTCGGGGTGCACGCCGTCAGTCAATAGAATGATATCTCCATGTATATGATTCGCGCCCTCCAGCAGCGTCATTGCCAGTTCAATTGCAGCCTCAGGCCGGCTTCCCACAATTGGCATAATCTCGGGATGCAAGGTTGGCAGCAATACTTTTATAGTTGCAGGGTCATCTGTCAGCGGTGCTATACGGTGCGCATCGCCTGCGTAAACCACTAGGGCCGTGTCGCCGTCGTCACGCTGGTCGAGCAGGTCGCTTAGTTTTAGGCGTGCCTGGGTTAGGCGATCGGGTCGCAGATCTCTAGCAAGCATCGACGGTGACAGATCCAGCAAGTAGACCAGCGCCTGGCGATTGCTGACGACACTGTCGGGTAGCAATTGCCAGCTTGGCCCGGCAAGACCCATGCACGCCATAACTAATGGTAGCGCTAAGCATGCTGCTGTCGATTTGCGTCCGGTGAATTTACCGATCATCAGATAACGCAGCGCGCTTGGGTCGATGTAGCCTTGCCAACCGGCCGCCTGATGGCGACAAATAACGTACCAGACAAGCACAAGGACAACCGGAATCAAGGCCAGCCACGCGGGTCTGAGAAAATGGAAATTGCCCAGTAGTTCCAGTACTGAACCATTCATAACTGCGGCCTGCCAGTGACTAACAGTACCAGAGCAAGCAACAACGACAACGCCAGAGGCCAGTGATAAAGGCTGTATTGTGGCCGTGCTGTTGTGGTTTCAGGTATGGGTTCCAGCGCATCTATGGTTGCGTATATCTCCTCCAACTCTGCTGGATTGTGGGCCCGGAAAAACTGCCCACCGGTTACCTCGGCGATCTTGATCAATGTAGTTACGTCAAGATCGCGTGAAGGGTTGATAGTGCGTTTGCGACCCGCGAAATCCACAATCTTTTTTTCCGTGGCCCCCAGGCCGACAGTGTAAATACGGATGTCAGCTTCTGCGGCAATTTTAAGGGCGTCCAGGGGTTCAGAGCCGGATGTATTGGTACCGTCTGTCAACAACACCAGTACGCGACTGCCAGAGGGCCGGTTCCTGAGGGTGCTGATCGCAAGACCCATCGCATCACCAATTGACGTAGATGAACCAGCGAAGCCAGGCAAGGCCTCTTCGAGTTGAGTGCTGACGCTGCGATGATCGAAGGTGAGCGGTGTGATCAGGTAACTGCGCTGACCGAACACGATTAATCCGATACGGTCGCCCGCACGTCGCTGGATAAAATCACCGACAATCTGCTTAAGCGCGTTGATGCGAGTGATGTATTTTCCATCGACTAGCATGTCATCCGCTTTCATGCTGTCGGACAGATCTACGGCGAGCATTAAATCCCTGCCGCTGGTCGAAACAGGCTGTGGCTCGCCATACCAGACCGGTCGCATCACAGTGATGATCAGGCACAACCAGAGAGCAATCGCCAGCATTGACTGGACGTTGATCCTCGTTGATGCGGCCTGGTCGGCGTGTGCCTGATCTAGCTTGTCGTAGAAAGGAACCTTGACTGCCGTGTCTTGTGTCTTAAGCGCAGGCAGCCAGTAACGCACCAGCAACGGTAGCGGGCAGATTAATACAAGCCAGGGCCATTGCCAGCTAAGCACGGAAGTTCCGTTGGCTGTTTCTGACCCAAGCTGACAGTGCCTTGTGTAATTGGTTTATGTCAGTGTTTGGCATTTTTTTGTATCGCTCACAATGCAGTGCTGACTGAACAGATTCGGGTAGGGGCTGGTTGGAGTGGGTAATCATCCATTCAACCCATTGTTGCCCGCTGAGCCGCGCGATGGCGCTACGCCCGGCAAAGTGGACGGCAAGACGTTTCAACGTGACGCCGCTTTGTTCCAGATACAGTGATGCCGAACCGGAATTTTTCCATTGTGCGTAACTGCTGTCTAGCTGGGACAGAGCCATGAACATGGGATTACTTTTGTGGTGACGTTGCCAAAAGTACCTAATGCACAGGCCAAGCAGCAGTGTCAGAATCGACACTACAGCCCATGCCATGGGTGAAAACGGCCATGCACTAACCGGTGCAGGCAGATGTATATCGCGCAGCGCCAACACTAACTCTGCTGGATCGCTGAGGTTGAGCAGTGGGTCTGCAGCTGGCACAGCTGGATTGGCGGCTTGTTCAGTCGAAGCCATGACCCAGTTGTCCGGTTGACAGGCCAGGCGAATCCTTTTCGGTCAGGCAGAGCAGGGGTGATCGGTACTGCTCTGCCCAGTTGAGCAGTGCTTTGTGGTGCTGCTGCCGCTTCAGCAAATATTGTTTGCGTGGTGAGTCTGACAGAAGCAGTTTCTTTCTCGACACGCCATTACTGATGCCGACTGTGCCTTTGACCGCCATACTGTCTTCCACAGAATCTGAGACCATAATAAGTTGTACTTGACCCCTGCGGGCAAGGAATCGCAAGACTGTTGAGCAGGTTTCGTCAAAATCGAAAAAATCGCTGATCACAACAATGCGAGTACCTGCAGGCAGCAATTTGTGACAACGTACCAGCGTGTCGCCAAGCGTTACTGTATCAATGCTCTGGACGTTGAGTGCGGTGTTGGCTTCAACGATTTGAGCAAGAAAGCTGAGCACGGATTGCTGACTGTGCTGAATCTTGATTTTATACAGTTGCTCGGCCATGATCATCCCGCCTAGGCGTTCACACTGGCTATTGGTCTGCCAGCCCAGAAGTGCAGCCGTACGCGCGGCTGTCACAGATTTGAACACAAGCTTCGCACCGAAAAACATCGTACTGCGCTGATCCACAATGATAAAGACAGGTTGATCGCGATCCTCGGCGTACACTTTGGTTAACGGCTTACCGGTGCGAGCAGACAAGCGCCAATCTATCGAGCGGATATCGTCGCCCTGGGTATACGGGCGAATTTCTTCGAACTCAATGCCTTGACCACGCCGGCGCGACCGAGCTAACCCCGAATGCTGATGAAAGGACATGGCTTGGGCACGCTTTCCTGGACCACGTGCACTCTGGCGCAGGGATACCAATTCATCCAGCGTGACGTAAGCTTGGCAAGGTGGTGACCTCATGCTGCCGGTACAAGATCTAGCAATGTGTCGATGACCTGATCGCAGTGAATCCCTTTTGCCTCTGCTGTCATGCTTAGTATCAAGCGATGCCTGAGGCAGTTCTTGGCCATGTCCTGAACGTCTTCAGGTGTTACAAAGTCTCTGCCTTGCAACCAGGCCCTGGCCCGCGAGCAACGATCCAGCGCGATGGTAGCGCGTGGACTGGCACCAAATTCGATCACACCATTTAGCGTTTCACTGTATCGCTGCGCGTTGCGCGTTGCCAGTACCAGTTGCACCAGGTACTCCTGCACGGTCGCGCTCATATGCAAATTCATAACATCGGCTCGTGCCTGGAGGATTTGGGCTGCGCTGACCAGCGGCTGGACTTCCACCGTGACCGGTTTTTTCAATGCATCGATAACCTCGCGCCTCGCGAGTTCCAGTATCGCGTTTTCGCTGTTGGCATCTGGGTAGTCCACCAGGACCTGCATCAGGAAGCGATCAAGCTGGGCCTCGGGCAATGGGTAGGTGCCTTCCTGTTCTATGGGGTTCTGTGTTGCCATGACCATAAAGAGCTCGGGGAGTGGTAACGTTCGATTGCCGATGCTGACCTGTCTTTCCGCCATGGCTTCGAGTAACGCGGATTGTACTTTTGCCGGCGCACGGTTGATTTCGTCGGCGATCACCAGTTGATGAAATACTGGCCCGGGCTGGAATTCGAAGCTGCTATCCTCTGGGCGGTAGATTTCGGTGCCAATGATATCAGAGGGCAGTAGATCGGGAGTGAACTGGATGCGTTGCGCGTCAGCACTGATGAACGATGCCAGTGATTTCAGGGCACGGGTTTTCGCTAACCCAGGGGCTCCCTCGACTAACAAGTGCCCATCGGCCAGCAGCGCGATCAGCAATTGCTCTACGAAGTGAGGTTGGCCTATGACCTGCCTTGACAGGGCGTCTTGCAGCGTCGCAAAAGCGCTTTGTAAGTTGGTTTGGTCCACGGCTTTAAAATTTCCCGTTATATGCGTTTTCAGCATCGCGACGCTAATCGTCGATCGTATTGAGTAGTTCTAAGGTAACCAACTCACATCAACTACCCGCCAGTTGGGTCCATCTTCTGGCACATCACCATGATGGGTCAGCCGTGTTAATGACACATTCCCGATATCAAAGCTAACGCTATTTTTCATCGGAAGATCCAGAGCGATTTGCAAAGCGGCGAGTATCGTGCCTCGATGGGCAACACACACCAGGTCGTTACCCTGATGCGTTCCAACCATGCGATTGACAAAGTTTCCTACCCGCGCCCGCAACATGGCAAAGCTCTCACCATTTGGCGTTTGAACTTCCGGTGAAGAGGGCCAGAAACCGAGGTATGCATCAGTGCGTTGAGCAAACAGCTCTTCATGCGTCATGCCGTTATAGTCCCCGAAATTTTGCTCGAGAATGTCGGCATCTTGAGCCCACGCAGCGGCGCTTGCACCGGCGTTTATTAACGCATCAGCCGTTTGCTGTGTGCGTTTCAACGGGCTTGTAATCCATAAGGCGTCTTTGGGTAGTTTGGCAGCCACCCCGGCAAACATAGCCTCGTTGGATGTGTCGCAATCGACATCCAGACTGCCGTACATGCGGTGCGCACCCTCGGGTACTGGGGCGTGGCGAACCCACCAGAATCGTGTAGCGTGAGTTCTTTTTGGTAGCAGAGCGAGTAGTTCTGGTTTCATAGTCATAGTTTGCTGGCTCGCAAATGCGGCGGCAAGAATGTTAATAAAGCGACCCTTGAGTCTAGCCTGTTGACAGTAATTTCGTTGCATCGTTAGAACCTGATACATTGGAACAACACATTGACTGCACCACGAGTATCAATTTGACCAGTGATAATCCGCTATCGAAGCTTGATGAGCGCATTCTTGATGCTACGGAGCAACTCGTTGAGTTGACTCAGGCCCTGATTAAAATGCCTACCGTTAATCCTCCGGGTGACGGCTATGCGCCGATGTGCGACTTCCTGGAAGATTATCTCACTCCCCACGGCTTCTCGATAAAGCGTGTCAGAGCAGTCGGTGCGCTTGGTGATAGCGACAAATACCCTCGCTGGAACCTCATTGCACGGCACGAGGGGCGCAATGCTGGTGAGTGCGTTCACTTCAACTCCCACACAGATGTTGTGGCCACTGGCGAAGGCTGGACGGTTGATCCGTTTGCCGGTGTAGTCAAAGACGGGCGTGTGTACGGACGGGGCGCCTGCGATATGAAAGGAGGACTGGCAGCGTCCATGATCGCTGCCATTTGCTTTGTAGCCGAACATCCGGAATATAACGGATCAGTAGAAATTTCCGGCACCTGTGATGAAGAATCGGGTGGTTTTGGTGGTGTTGCCTATCTTGCTGAACGAGGGTGGTTTGACCCTGAGCGAGTCCAGCATGTGATCATTCCCGAGCCGCTGAATAAAGACCGCATTTGCCTGGGGCACAGAGGTGTCTTGTGGACTGAAATCGAAACTCACGGGCATATCGCGCATGGATCCATGCCATTTCTTGGCGACTGCGCTGTACGTCATATGGGGGCGGTTATCGAAGCGTTTGAAGACACGCTGATTCCTCGTTTGAAAAATCGGCGCACAGCCATGCCTGTGGTTCCCGATGGCGCCAAGCAGTCCACGCTGAACATCAATTCCATTCACGGCGGGCTGGATGAGCCGGAAGAAGGCTATACCGGCCTACCATCGGCTCTGGTGCCTGATCGATGCCGGATGGTGGTAGATAGGCGTTTTCTAATAGAAGAGGACCTGGATGAAGTCCGCGCTGAACTACATGATATTCTGAACAACATTAAACAGGACCGGGATAAATTCGAATTCAGGATCAAGGAGCTGTTTTCCGTGCTACCGACCATGACCGAACGCGATGCTCCGGTGGTTGAAGCTGTAGCTGAAGCCATACGGCACCGTTTAGGCTCAGAACCTGATTTTGTGGTGTCTCCGGGTACCTATGACCAGAAACACATTGATCGCATTGGCAAGTTACACAACTGTATTGCCTATGGGCCGGGTATTCTGGACTTGGCACATCAACCCGACGAGTATGTCGGAATACAGGATATGATTGATTCAGCGCAGATCATGGGTCATTCGCTACAGACTCTACTGCTTACAAAAACCGACTGAGGAGATGTCATGAAACAAAACTACTGGATACCCGCTCTCATGCTAATGGCTGGAATGGCAGGTAATGCCATGGCAGCGAAAACAGATATTACCATTGGCATGCAGCTTGAGCCGCCTAATCTCGACCCGACAGGCGGTGCTGCGGCTGCTATCGACGAAGTAGTTTATGCCAATATTTTTGAAGGGCTCACGCGCTTTGGTCCTGACGGAAGTGTCAAACCTGCATTAGCGTCTAGCTGGACCATTGAAAACGACGGCATGCGTTATGTTTTCGCCTTGCACTCTGGTGTGAAGTTTCACGACGGATCAGACTTCAGTGCAAAGGATGTCAAATTCTCTATTGATAGAGCGATGGCGGAAGACTCCACCAATGCGCAAAAAGGACTGTTTGCGAATATAGACAGCGTGCAAGTGATTGACGACAACACAGTGGCTATAGATTTAAAGCAGGCTGATGGAAGCTTGCTATTCAACTTGGCCTGGGGTGATGCCATTATTATGGATAACGAGTCAGCCGCTACCGCTGCAACCCTACCGATTGGTACTGGCCCATTTGCGTTTGATAAATGGGTGCAAGGTGATCGCATTGAGCTTGTCAAGAATAAGGCTTACTGGGGTACAGCTGCCAAGCTGGATAAAGCCACTTTCAAATTCATCAGTGAGCCAACCGCAGCCTACGCGGCAATTTTAGCAGGCGACCTAGATGCATTTCCAAACTACCCGGCTCCTGAAAATTTGGCGCAACTCGATGCCGATCCACGATACTCGGTGGTGTTGGGTTCTACTGAAGGTGAAACCATTCTCTCGACCAATAACGCTAAAGCGCCATTTGATGACGTGCGGGTTCGTAAGGCATTAGCGCATGCGATTAACCGAGGTGAAATTATCGACGGCGCCATGTTTGGATACGGCACACCCATTGGTACTCATTTCGCACCGCATAACCCTGCATACGTAGACCTACTCGCCAACTCAATGTATGACCCTGAAATGTCCAAGGCTTTATTGAAGGAAGCAGGTTACGAAGCCGGACTTACGGTATCTCTGAAATTGCCCCCCCCTGTTTATGCTCGACGTGGTGGAGAAATTATCGCAGCTCAGCTTCGTGAAGTTGGTATCACCGCCGAAATTGAGAATCTGGAGTGGGCGCAATGGTTGGAGCAGGTATTTCGCGGGAAAGATTTCAACTTGACGATTGTCTCGCATACCGAGCCTATGGACATTGGCATCTATGCCAAGCCTGATTACTACTTTCAGTACGACAACGCAGAACTTCAATCCATGATGGCGGCATTCAGTACAGAAACGGATCAGGACAAGCGTACATCGATACTTCAAGATGCCCAGAAAATTATCTCAGAAGACTACGTTAACGGTTACTTGTTTCAGCTAGCAAAAACTGGCGTAGCGAATAGCAAGATCAAAGGGCTGTGGGAAAATTCTCCAACACAGGCTAATGACTTGACGGCAGTGTACTGGGAAGACTAATCGTCTCAATCCGTCCAACTCGTTTGTAGCTGATATGTTTAGATACGTTTACAAAAGAGTTGGTTCCTTGATCGCAACACTTTTGGTTGCAAGTCTCGTTGTGTTTGTACTCATAGAGGTGGTGCCAGGCGATCCTGCTTCCTATATGTTGGGCATGAATGCGCAGCCAGATACTATCGCCGCACTGAAAAGTGAGCTTGGTCTGGATCAATCCAAGGCTGCGCGATACCTCAGCTGGGTAACGGGCATGTTAAAGGGCGACTTCGGTCAGTCCTATACCTATAGAACACCGGTTGCTGGCATGATCTCAGATCGTCTCTGGGTATCGCTGCCACTGGCAATCTATGCGTTGGTGCTATCTATTGTCATTGCGTTTCCTGCCGGTATTTGGGCGGCCAGTAGACGTGGTGGTATTGCTGACACAACGGTTATGGGGTTTACGCAGCTGGGCATTGCCATTCCTAATTTCTGGTTTGCCATGTTGCTGGTTTTATTTTTCGCCATCAAGCTACGTTGGTTTTCAGCCGGTGGTTTTGTCGGTTGGGATAGCAGTTTTTTTGCAGCTTTGAAATCTTTAACGCTGCCAGCCGTTGCCTTGGCTTTGCCACAAGCCGCTATTCTTACTAGGGTCATGCGTTCGTCATTGCTTGATGTTCTTGGCGAAGACTTTATGCGAACAGCTAGGGCTAAAGGCTTGAGTCGCCGCCAGGCACTGCTCCGTCATGCGTTACGGAATGCGATGATTCCTGTACTGACTATCATCGGATTACAGTTCTCGTTTCTCATTGCAGGTGCAATCATCATTGAGAACGTGTTTTTTCTGCCAGGATTAGGGAGGTTGATTTTTCAGAGTATTGCGCAGCGTGATCTGATAGTTGTGGAGAGCGTCGTCATGCTGCTGGTGTTTGCCGTTGTGATGGTTACCTTTCTAGTAGATCTTGCGTACGCCTGGGTTGATCCTCGACTAAGGCACCGCTCATGAAGCTGCGTAGCGTTCTACCCGGTGCATTCCTATTATTCGTTGTTCTGGCTGCAGCGTTAATCAGTTATCTGTGGACGCCTTTCGATGTTGCCTCTCTTGATATTCGCAACAGGATGCAGACACCCTCTGCTGAGCACTGGCTAGGTACAGATCATCTGGGTCGGGATATCCTCTCCATGCTAATGGTTGGTGCCAGAACCTCAATCGCCGTGGCGGCTGTTGCTGTCGGTATCGGTATGGGTGTTGGGGTTCCTTTGGGTTTGCTAGCCGCAGCTAAACGTCAATCAATGGCTGATGAGCTCATCATGCGTGGCAACGATCTGGTTTTCGCCTTCCCCGCACTGCTAATTGCCATCATGATTACGGCTGCCTTCGGCCCAGGTGCCATAAATGCCATCATTGCTATTGGTATTTTCAATATCCCCGTGTTTGCACGATTGACTCGAGGCGCGGCGTTGAGTTTATGGACTCGTGAGTTTGTGCTTGCCGCTCGAGTTGCAGGTAAGAATTCACTGCGAATATCGGTTGAGCATTTATTGCCCAACATTACCAACCTATTGATTGTGCAGGGCACCATTCAGTTTTCATTAGGGATTCTTGCAGAGGCTGGCTTGTCTTATGTGGGGTTGGGTGCACAGCCGCCAATACCCAGTTGGGGGCGTATGCTTGCCGATAGTCAGACGCTAATAACACTTGCGCCTCACTTGGCGTTGTTTCCGGGGCTTGCCATTGTCTTTACCGTCTTGGGGTTGAATCTTCTGGGCGATGGTTTGCGGGATTGGCTTGACCCGAGGCTGCGTCGTGAACGCTAAGCCAACAAAAGGGCAACCTTTATTGACACTGGACAGCGTCCAGCTGAGCATTCATGGCACCCCCATACTCAGCGATGTCTCATTTCAAATTGAGGCTGGTCAAACCCTGGGTGTTATCGGTGAAAGCGGTTCAGGCAAGTCCATGACGGCCCTGTCGATTATGCAGTTGTTGCCTCGAGGGGCTGAATTACAGGGGAACATACACTTTGACGGCCGTTCATTGAATACGCTGTCGGAGGAGCAACTATGTGATCTACGCGGTAGTGACATCGGAATGATTTTCCAGGAACCGATGACAGCCTTGAATCCTGTTAAAACCATTGGTGATCAAGTCAGTGAAAGCATTCGACTACACCGTAGGGTAAGCGCCGCTGAGGCTGAACAACTAACCGCTCAAACATTAGAGCGCGTGGGTTTGCCCAATAGTGAGTTTCCATTGGGTCGATATCCGCATGAGCTATCTGGAGGCCAACGACAACGTGTTGTGATAGCGATAGCCGTTGCCTGCCAGCCGAAACTATTGATTGCTGATGAGCCGACAACTGCGCTCGATGTAACGACACAGGCTGGCATTCTCGATTTGCTAAAAGCTTTGCAACGCGATGAAGGGCTAGCACTTATGCTAATTACGCATGATCTGGCTGTGGTATCGAATATGGCTGATGACGTTGTCGTGATGAAAAAAGGGCAAGTTGTCGAGCAAGGTAATTTGGGAGCTGTTTTTAGAAACCCGTCCAACCCGTACACGCGGTTGTTGTTTGATGCATCGGCATTGACTCAGATAAGCAGATCTAAACCAGCATTGTCAGCAACCGCTCAATTAGAAGCTGATGAACCCATTCCGTTGTTGCAAGTGAACAACTTGATTTGTGAGTACAAGGGCCCCCGTGCTGGTTTTTTTAAGAGACCGACATCGTTTAGAGCAGTGAACGACATCAGTTTCGATATTTGGCACGGTGAGAGTATTGGTCTTGTCGGTGAGAGTGGCTGCGGGAAATCAACGTTGAGTAAGGCGCTTCTGGGTTTGATGAAATTGCATTCAGGAACAGTTCTGCTCAACGGCGAGTCGGTTAGCGCTGCGAAAGAAGTGTCCAGGGCAGCCAGGCAGCAAATGCAGGTGGTGTTTCAGGATCCTTACGGTTCGTTTAACCCTCGACAGAAAGTTGAACGTTTAATCAGTGAACCTTTGTTTTTACTCGACGAGAGACTAAGCAAAGCGCAGACACAGATTCTGGTTCAAAATGTTCTTGAAAGTGTTGGCATGAACCACAAAGATGCAGATAAGTTTATTCACGAATTTTCCGGTGGTCAGAGACAAAGAATAGCCATTGCCAGAGCTTTGATTATAAAGCCATCGCTCATCATTCTTGACGAAGCCGTGTCTGCCCTTGATGTGTCGGTAAGAGCTCAGGTTCTGGAGCTGCTGCATGATCTTGCGCAGAAAGAAGGTTTGGCTTATCTGTTTATTTCACACGATCTTTCGGTTGTACAGAGAGTGAGCGATAGAGTGTTAGTTATGGAAAAAGGCAAAATAGTTGAGCGTGGTGATACGCCAATGGTCTTTGCTCAGCCACAGCACCCTTATACCCAGCAACTTATCGCGGCTGCTCCCACGCTTTCGATACCCGACAAATAGGACATGATGGATACAAGTGACACACAACGGTGGCGAGTTGGTGAGCGAAACCTGATCACCGATGTTCCTGGTTTGATTGTCGGTTGTGCACAAAGTCAGTCTGTTAAATCGGGGGTGACGGTGTTAACAGCCGACAGACCTTTTGTGGCAAGTGTTGATGTCATGGGCGGTGCACCGGGAACCCGAGAAACTGATTGTCTGGCGCCAGACAAGCTTGTGCAAGAAATAGACGCACTGACTCTTTCCGGAGGCTCCGCATTTGGTCTTGATGCAGCTTCAGGTGTGATGGAGGCATTGCGTGCCAGCGATAAGGGGTTTGCGGTTGGACCTGTGAAAGTGCCTATCGTGCCTGCTGCCATTATATTTGACTTAATAAATGGAGGTGCATCGAACTGGCAGACTAATCCGTATCGTGCGTTAGGGCAGGAGGCCTATGAGAATGCGTCTGAGGAGTTTCTGCTGGGTAGTTGTGGTGCTGGCACAGGTGCTACAACAGCGGTGCTCAAAGGCGGGCTAGGGTCATCATCGTTGATTATGCCCAATGGCGTTATTGTGGGTGCTCTGGTTGTCGTTAATCCTCATGGGAGTGTGGTCGCTCCTGGCAGCAATAAATTTTGGGCTGCGCCCTTTGAGATGAACGATGAATTTGGCGGGGTGGGTGTCGGCACCAAACACGATCCATATGCGCTGCCGCGTAACGAAAAACTCAAAGCGTATGAGGCAATGTATCCGGAGGCCCTGACTGCAGGAATAACATCGCAAGGAATGAATACAACGATTGCTATTGTTGCTACTAACGCAGCCATGGATAAGGCGCAGTTAAAGAGGCTCGCAGTCTCTGCTCAAGATGGCATGGCCAGGGCAATCGTGCCATCACATACACCGTTCGATGGGGATTTGGTCTTCACACTTTCAACGGGTGAGCGAGAAATGCAAGCTCCTGTTCTTGACACGATGCAATTAGGTCATGCAGCGGCTGTTTGCTTGTCTCGTGCTATTGCTCGTGGTGTGTTTCATGCGAGTGAGGCTGACGGCGATACATTGCCGGTGTGGAGCTCGCTGGATAGTTAACTCAAGACTCCAAATTTTGCAGACATTGCCTATTGCCTATTGCGTTGAATCCTGATTGGGTAAAAACGAATGCCTGAACTATCCAAAGAGGGTGCTCCGGGATATCCACGGCTTGCTGCCAGTGAATACCACTTAGCGGCATCGCTCAATGCATCATTGGCAGCTGCTGGTGCAAAAGAGAGCAGCGTGGCTTCTTTGGCATAGTCGGCGCCGAGTACAACCTGAGCTGCACGTTCTCCGTTTTCGGCTTTCTTTATTAAATCTTCTCTATTTAGTTTTTCGAGTTCAATTTGTTCTTTTGCCACTTCTGCTCGCAATTGATTTTGAGCTGCAACCGGGTTACTTGGTTGCGCGACAGTTTGTGCTTGCAGGGAAACAGCGCCGGGTTTGCCTGGGCGTTGAGTGCTGGACAGAGGTAGTGGCTGATCCAACGGTCCTGGATCGGCAGCCATGGCTGTACCCACGGATGCCAGTAGAATCGCGATAAATGCAGCAGGCAAAGCTAATGCGGGGTTAAAAGGCATGGGCAGTATCCGAATCTGATGTACAGATTATCACTCAAAAGAGGCGAAATTATGCTCTCAAAGTCGTAACCCCCTTACGTTATATAGCAAGAGTATCGATCTTGTCACGGAAATTGCTAATAGACACTACCCACTAATGCCTAGTGCGTGGGATTTAAATTACCTTAGGATCAAAAGGATGGTTTACAAATTTCTGGTCTGTTGCGGCAATGCCTTTATGGCGAGCCTATTAGTACTGATCGTGTCATTTCAGCAAGTGCGGGCGCAAGAGAGCATTGAAACTGTGGCTCCGACCTTTGGAGAGATTGCGATATCGCTCACGGGAACCGGAACGGTGACCAATAATGATTCATTCTCCATCCTTCCCGGAAAAATCGATGGCGGTATGGTGGAAGTCGGTTTGTCGACGACCAAAACATTTACGCTAAAAAATACCAGTGCCACTGGTGCTCCTGTTGTGCAGATTCTTGAGGCTGAATTATTTGGCAAAAGCGCCTACGAGTTCGCAACTAGTTTCAACGGCTTTATGTCTTTAGCCGGTGACGAATCTGTTGAAGTGAGCGTGACATTTACACCGCTAACACCCGGGGATAAGGCTGCTGGATTACGGCTTACCATTGCGGGTGCCACGACCCCTTATGTTGTGCTGTTTACTGGAGATGCGCGTTACCCGATGACCTCCGACTTGAGCATTACGCCAAAGAAGATTGTGATTGGCGAGGTTCTACAAAACGATACAGCTCAGCAAACGTTTACATTAATAAATGAAGGTGAGGCCGGCGCACCCGTTATTAACGTTTCTGCGATACAGTTGGGTGGTACAAACGCTGGTTCTTTCACTCTGAACTTTACCCCTACTACATTGGCTGCAGGTCAGCAAATGAACGTGCAAGCGCAGTTACAAACTGGAAATTTAGGCTACAAGTCTGCTGAAATGGAGATCTTCCATGACGGTAATAACGGTGCTCTGAAAGCGGACATCGATGGCACCGTCGTTACTCCTCAATCGGTGCCGATTAATTTCGGTATTAGTGTCATGGCTGCCAATCAGGATATAACCAGAGGGACATCATTGCAGTTTGGGCCTGATGATCGTTTGTACGTTGCTGAAATGGATGGGTTGATTCGCGTCTTTAATGTGGGTCGTGTCGGAAATAACAACTACACAGGCACCTTGTTTGAAACTATCGAACTCATTAAAAACGTGCCCAATCATAACGACGACGGCACCAAAGACTGGGCGAATAAGAGATTGTTGACGGGTATTCATGTAACCGGATCTGCTGCGCAACCCATTATATATGCTGCGTCAAGTGACCCTCGTCAAGCTGCTGGGCCTAATGGCACAGACTCTAATCTGGATACTAATTCGGGCATTCTGCATAAGCTGACTCGTAACGGTGGAGCATGGAGCAAGCTGGATCTTGTGCGGGGTCTGCCACGCTCAGAAGAGAACCATGTGCCCAACGGTCTGGTTCTTGTGAATAATAAAATTTATCTGAATTTGGGAGGCCACACGAATCAGGGTATGGCGTCTAACAATTTTGCTGAATTACCCGAATATGCACTTTCTGCGGCTACGGTAGTTATCGACCTTGCTGCCATTGGCAATAGCACCTATGATTTGCCGACCTTGGATGGACCCGCAGATCAACATGACCCTTTTGGCGGTCATGATGGATTGAATCAAGCCAAGCTGGTATTAGGCGGCCCCGTCCAGATCTTCGCATCCGGTCTTCGCAATGCATACGACATTGTGCACACCACTTCTGGTCGGTTTTATGTCTGGGATAACGGACCTAACAGCGGTTGGGGTGGCACTCCGAACAACAATTGCGGGAATAATATTGATAATGGAGGTACTAATTATAAGGATGCCTTGCACCTGATTAGCCAGGGTTACTATGGCGGGCATCCCAATACGACTCGTGGAAATAAAAACAATACCTTCGGAGGCCAATCCCCAATTGAAGGGGCTGAAAACCCTGAAGAGTGCGGTTACAGGATTCCAATGAACGGCGATGGAGCCCTTACCTCTAATCAAGAATCCACAAACGGTTTGGTTGAATATACGGCGTCCAATTTTGCTAATTCCATGAAGGGTGATCTGATTGCTGCAGCATTCGGCAAGAAACTTTATCGAGTTGAACTTAACGGCAATGGCACGCAAGTTACATCCAAATCAGTTCTGAATAACAACGTTGGAGTTATTCCATTGGATGTTACGGCGCAAGGTGATAACGATGTATTTCCTGGGACCATTTGGGTAGTCGATAACAGTTTCAAATCGATCACGGTTCTGGAGCCCAGCGATTACTAATCCGTGTAACCATAATGACGTGTATTGATCGTTAGTTATCGCTTAACTTCATGGCAGTTAAGGTCGCTAGTGATAATAGGGAAAGGCGTTTTGGGTTAATTGGTCGCATAACCCGTTAAACAATTGAATGATGGGTACACATATACCCAGCATAGTGCTGAGCAAAGTTATGGAATTCACAAAATCAATGTTCGCCGTTTCGCGCGCTATTCTGCTGCTGGTCGCTGTTGTGCTGATCGGTGCCTGTGACAGCGGTGGTAGCAGTGGTCAGGTAATCGCTGAATTAAAGGGTTTTGAGGGTACCCCCAGAGGCTTGCTGCCTGATTTAGCCAGATCCAATGCAGCCTTTGAAGGAACTCATCATTCGGGCAGCGATAGTTGTGCCTCTTGCCACAACGATCCAACCATGACTATTAACACCCCCATTCCTGATGTAACCCGGAATGTATCGATTGGGACGGCGTGGGAAACTAGTGTCATGGCGAACGCAACGCGCGACCCATATTGGCATGCAGTTGTTGCTTCAGAGCTTCATAACTTTCCAATGCTTGAAGACACCATCAATGACAAATGTACAGTCTGTCACGCACCTATGGCGAGTGACTATGCCAAAAAAGAAGGCATTGATATGCGCTTGTTTAGCAAAGGTTCACCAGATACTGGCGACTTCCAACAAGGCATCTACTCGATGAACGAAGAGAACGAACTATTCAATCATGCGATGGATGGTGTCAGTTGCACACTTTGTCACCAGATGGAGGATGTCAATTTTGGCAATGATGAGAGTATGACAGGTGGATTTACCATCCTTGGATCTCCCACTGGCGAGGAAAGGGACCGACCGGCCTATGGGCAGTACACCGACCCAGATATCGCTTATATGCAAGTACAGGCAGGTTTTCTTCCTCAGTATGGCCCGCATTTGAGCACATCTGAAAGCTGTGCAACTTGCCATAATCTCAATATTAACCCCGTGACCCCTGAAGGAGAAGCGATTGAAGGTGCAGGCCACTTTGCTGAGCAGGCTATTTTCACCGAATGGTTAAATAGCGATTACGCGATAGGTGGGTCAAAGGAGGGATCTTGTCAGAGCTGCCATATGCCCAAAGTTGATGAGCCTGTTTATTTGGCTCAAGGTGCTCCGGAAAAACGAACCGCATTTGCTGAGCATGTCTTTCTGGGGGCAAACACTGTGATGCAGGATATGTTCGATAATTATTCCGAAGAGTTGGGTATCAAGCCTGGAATGGACTTTCAAGGTGCAATTGAGCGAAATCGTGAATTTCTGACGACCTCTGCTGACGTTACATTAAGCCAAGGTTCGGTTAACGACGGTACCTTGAACTTTGATGTCAATATTGTAAATAATACCGGTCACAAGCTACCCAGTGGTTACCATTCGCGAAGAGTTTATCTGCATGTGCAGGTGCTGGACATGAATGGGCAGCTGGTTTACGAGAGCGGCAAGATTAATACTGATGGCAGTATTAATGGTGTTGCTGAGGATGCTAATCCGGCCAACTGGGAACAGCACTACGATGTCATTACATCTGAAACTCAGGTTCAGGTCTACCAATCAATCGTCGGGAATTATCTAGGCGATCGAACTCACTCCTTGCTCGACGGCAGCCAGTTTCTCAAGGACAATCGTCTGTTGCCATCGGGTATGAACAAATTTACGATTCAACAAGACACATCGTTGCCTGAGTCTTTTGGCACATTTGGAAAAGCTATGGAAGATACGGATTTCATCGGTGGAGCAGATACCGTGACTTACCAGCTTCAAGTGGGCTTGTCAGATTCTTTCACGGTGTCCGCGGAGCTGCGTTACCAACCGTTTAGCTTTGGACATCTGAAACAATTGTTCACACAGAGCGGTGAAGTAGACCAAGTCGATATGTTCCGTACTATCTACGATGGCACAACTTTGCGGGATGAGGTTATTGATACCGCGACGCAAACTATTCAATAACGCGTAATTTTTTTACCTGTGAGGATAGAGCCTACTTGCTCATAGTCCTGATCAGCTATAATGCGGTTCTGAACTTTGACACGAATACCGACGTCATACTCGGTACTTGAAGTACTCCACAGGAGCTCAATCCAATGCCAGGTAGATATTTTTCGGCTTTTCGCAATTTGCTGACCCTCGGCGCGTTGCTGTCGATCCTGCTACTGCCAGGTTTTTCACACGCTCAGACTGCAGGTCTGGAGTACAGAATCGGGCCTGAGGATATCTTGCATATCTCAGTGTGGAAAGAAGAGGACTTAGATCGTAAAGTGCTGGTTCGACCCGATGGCGGAGTCTCCTTTCCGTTGGCAGGTGATATTCAAGTATCTGGTCGAACCCCGCTTGAAGTGCAGGACGAAATCCGTTCTCGCCTTCAACGTTATGTAACTGATGCTGAGGTTACGGTGTCGGTTGACAAAATTTCGGGTTATACCGTTTTTGTTCTTGGTGAGGTGAAGGAGCCGGGTCAGTTTACTCTAGGACGTTACGTAGACGTTGTTCAGGCGTTGACTCTGGCTGGTGGTTTTACCCCCTACGCTAATAATCGCGATATTCAAATTCTGAGACGCCAGGATGGGCGTGAAGTGACATTTGCATTTGATTTTCGATCCATATCGCGTGGCCGAAATCTGAAACAGAATATTATTCTGCAAAGTGGTGACGTTGTCCTCATTCCTTGATGGGAGGGGAGAAAATGCACAACAAGAAAATTCTTTGCCTACTGAGCGCGGCGTGTGTCTTTGCAGCTGGCTCCGCTACGGCAAATGTGTGGGTCTTCGAACCCTCTATATCGCTCGATCAGCGTTTTGACGATAATTATTTTCTCGAGCCCTCTGGTGACGGAAATTTAAGTGCGACCAGAGCTGTTGGTGAGCTAGGTTTGAGCCGCCAGTCAGCGGTGGCTGTAATCAAGGGCCTCGTTAGAGTAGACGGCCTGCTGACGACACAATCTGATGCAGGCGAGGAAGGTTTAGAGTCTAACCGGCTAGTAGCCTTCGATGTGAAAATGCGTTCAGCACGCTCTCGCTATGGGGTTTTGGGCAGTTTCAAACAAGATACTCCCAGCCGTGATATCGCCGCTGATCTGAGTGATCCGGGCAGTATTTCCTCAGACACTGGTCTAAATATCCCGTCACAGTCCAGTAATGTGGCCCGTCAGGAAGTCACGCTAGAGCCTTACTTCAGCTATGACTTAACTCGACGTTTGGAGTTCAGTTCAAAAGCTACTTTGACCTTTGTTGAGCATGAATTGCCCGATGTTCAGGATGCTATTTACCAAAGATATTACAGTCAGTTGCCACGAGATGAGAGTGGCAATATTGAAGGTCTTGTTTTGCCCTACAACGAGGTGACCATTGCAGATGTTGGAGTATTTAGCCCTGATGGTGAGCTTGATGATTTCAATGAAAGTAAGATAGAAGTTGGCTTACGTTACAAATACAACCCTATTTCCACTGTCACGTTTACGGCGGCATTCAGTAAGTTTAGCGCTCAGGTAAACATCGATCCATTTGCCTTTGTTCCTTTTGAAGACCTTATTGCTGACCCTAGAGCGCTGGATATTCGCCGCTTGCCTCGACGCGATTCTCTATCAACCACGGCATCATTCAAGCTTGGCTATGAGCGATTTCTAACGCCGACTCTGCAACTTGGTGTATCTGCAGGTGTCTATACGAATTCATCCGACAGATCCGACACGCTTCGTGCCGATGACAACGCGCCGGACCAAGTGATCCCGGTGGAACGCCTTTAAGAACTGAAAAGTGATAGTGATGGTTGGCTGGCAAGTGTTGGGATAACCCGCGATACCGGATTAACCCGCTACGTGGGCAAGTTCTCTGTTGATGTACAGCCTAGTAGTTCGGGTTCACAAGTGGAAACTCAGGAATTGACTGGAGATATTTTTCGAATAATTAATCCTCGATTGAATTTCTCACTACGTGCAAGAGCATACGAGCCTGATCGATTGGGAGCCAATGAAGAGGATCGATTTGCTCGCCGATTTATCAGTATTGAGCCTAAAATTGATTGGAAATACGCTAGGAACTGGACCGTCTCTGCGGCCTATCGCTATCGGCGGCAGAAGGCTCGGATAGATCCTGTTCCCGCTGAAAGTAATGCGATATTACTTTCGTTGAAATACACGCCTCCGTCGAAGATCAGGGATGCTGCAACAGCCAACGGTCTCTAGCGCGAAGTGTTATAGAGCACTGGTCGGCGGGCTCATTTCCCGTCAGAGGGCTTAGCCCTAGAGCGCGACGTCAGATAACCACCTAGTAGCGTTGCTACTGGAGTAAAAATTCTAGCAAGGCCTTCTGAGCATGAAGGCGATTTCCTGCTTCCTCCCACACGACGCTTTGGGGACCATCTATGACATCCGCAGATACTTCTTCACCGCGGTGAGCGGGTAGGCAGTGCATAAATAGAGCGTCTTCATTGGCTAGTGCCATAAGCTCTTGCGTTACTTCATAGTCAGCGAATGCAACTTCACGCAATTTTTGTTCTTCTTCCTGGCCCATGCTGGCCCAGACATCAGTCACGATAAGATCGGCACCAGTGCAGGCCTCAGCAGCAACTGTAGTGCGAGTTACAGATTTGCCGGCATTTTGCATAATTTCCTCATCCGGCTCGTAGCCGTCCGGGCAGGCAATGCATAAATCAAAGCCAAGCAACATCGCTGTGTTGATGTATGAGTTACACATATTATTGCCATCACCAATCCAGGCTACTTTTTTGCCTCTGATATCGCCTCGATGATCCAGATAAGTCTGCATATCTGCTAACAGTTGGCAGGGATGAAGCAAATCGGTCAACGCGTTGATCACGGGTACTGTGGCAACCTCGCTGAATCGTTCAACATCATCTTGAGAGAAGGTTCTGATGGTGATGGCGTCAACCATTTGCGAAAGCACCTTGGCTGTATCTGCCAGCGGCTCACCCCGCCCAAGGTGGGTGTGCTCTGGCGATAAGTAGATTGCATGGCCGCCGAGCTGAGTCATGCCGGCTTCAAACGATACTCGGGTACGAGTGGATGACTTTTCGAAAATCATGCCTAGTACGCGATGAGGTAAGGATGCCTCGCACGTTCCGGATTCCCATTGTTTGCGCAGTTCGCTGCCGCGTTGGATTACACCGCGAAATTCTTCAGAAGTTAGGTCTAGTTCGGTAAGGAAATGTCTCATGAGTGTGCGAATTTACGTGTTGGCGGCAGACAGATCGTCAGCCGGTACTTCAGAATTTTGGAAAAATTCAATGATCACATCACTGACGCGTCGAATGAGTTCGTCTGTTTCTTCGTCACTGAGAATATAGGGAGGTAACAAGCGAATGACGTTCCCAGCGGTGACGTTGATGAGCAATCCGGAATCCAGTGCTTTGCGAACCAATTCGGCGCAAGGCCTGTCGAGTTCAATGCCTATCATCAGGCCTCGGCCTCGAATGTCGGTGACGCCCGGTTGATTGTGCAATGAGCTATTGAAGCCTTCTAGCAATTTCTCACCTAGTTCTCCTGCCCGGGCAA
Source organism: Halioglobus sp. (assembly GCA_047629055.1). Taxonomy (GTDB): domain Bacteria; phylum Pseudomonadota; class Gammaproteobacteria; order Granulosicoccales; family Granulosicoccaceae; genus Granulosicoccus. The sequence continues at coordinate 5,362 of JBLHWG010000002.1, read as the reverse complement.
CCAGGTTGCGACTCTCTATCTCGTTAACCACGGTTAGGCCAACGCGACAGGCAATGGGGTTGCCTCCAAACGTTGTGCCGTGGCTTCCAGGTTGGATAAGCTCTGCAGCATGGCCTCGAGCCAGGCATGCGCCAATCGGCATGCCATTACCCAGAGCTTTTGCCACCGACATGACGTCGGGCTTAATGTCGTCGTGTTGGTGGCCAAACCATTTCCCTGTCCGGCCCATGCCCGACTGAATCTCGTCGCACATAAGTAGCCAGCCGTTTTGGTCGCAAATGGTGCGTAGTTCTTTTAGGTAGCCGTCTGAGGGGATGTTGATTCCACCTTCGCCTTGTATGGGTTCTACCAGCACAGCGACGATATCGTCTCGATTTACTGCCACCGCCGCAACAGCTTTGGCGTCGTTGAACGGTACAACTTCAAAACCTGGCAACATGGGGCCAAATCCAGCTTGTACCTTGGTGTTTCCGGTGGCCGAGATGGTGGCCATGGTGCGACCGTGAAATGCCGTGTCTGTAACGATGATGGTGGGTGTTTCAATGCCTTTTTTGGTGCCGTGCAGTCGGGCAATCTTGATGCAGGCCTCGTTTGCTTCGGCTCCAGAGTTACAGAAAAAGGCTTTGTCCATACCGGATATGCGGCATAGTTCAGCTCCCAGATCTTCTTGTTGGGGAATGCCATAGAGGTTACTAACGTGCATCAGCTGGCGTGCTTGCTCGGAAATCGCCTCGCTGATTGCCGCATTACAGTGCCCTAGTGAGCAAACCGCGATGCCTGATAGGGCATCAAGATACTCGCGACCCTCGCTATCCCACAGGCGCACGCCTTCTCCACGAACCATGGTTACGGGAAGTCGACCATAAGCGGCCATCAGTGAAGCCATCGGAAACTGCCTTTTTTGGGACAAGCGGTCGATAGTATTACAGTTAGAGTGATACGCCAAGCACCGGATTTGCTGGAAAAATCCAGATTTTGTTCAGAACCGTATCCCCTCACACTTGCCAAGGCAGAACACGTGGTGCGACCATAGGGCCTTGCAGCGCAATGCAAGCACTAGATTTTTAACGTAGGCGCCGCCCTTGCGTGTATTCTGCAACTCTTATCGGCCACTTTGGTCGTGATTTTTCAAGGCCACTTTTCCAGGAGTCATTATGTCTTTCACATTTCCAGATCTGCCCTACGATTTCACTGCCCTTGAGCCGCACGTTGATGCTCAAACCATGGAAATCCATTACGATCGGCATCACCGTACTTATTTCAACAACTTTACGGGTGCTGTAGCTGATTCGCCCATGGCTGATCAATCACTCGAAGAAGTCATGGCTCAGGTCGATGGTGATACATCACCAGCGGTTCGAAATAACGGAGGCGGGTATTACAACCACATCCTGTATTGGAACTCCATGTGTGACGGCGGTAGTGCGCCAAGTGGCGAGCTCGCCAGTGCCATCGACAGCACATTTGGATCCATGGCTGAACTGAAAGCCGGTTTAAAGCAGGCTGGAATAACACGATTCGGTTCTGGTTTTGCGTGGTTAATTGTCCAGGATGGAAAATTAGTGGTTACTTCAACACCTAACCAGGACAACCCACTGATGACCGTAGCTGACAAGCAAGGCACTCCAATCCTTGCGTTGGACGTCTGGGAGCACGCTTATTACTTGAAGTATCAGAACAAGCGCCCAGATTACATCGACGGGTGGCTGGAAGTAGTAGATTGGGCCAAAACTTCAGAGCGCTTTGCAGCCGCGACATCCGCGTAATTTCGCTAAAATAGCGAAGCTATTCAGCGTGCACTCTGCGTGGCTTCGCAGTTATGTTTTTCGTCAACAAATCATTAATGGCATAGTCTCATGACAGATCAAGCAACTGATGTACGTACCCGAATCGACCAGCAAATAGCTGAGAATCCGGTTATTTTGTACATGAAAGGTACTCCGCAATTACCTATGTGCGGGTTTTCCATGCGTACGGTAGGCGCACTGAAGGAGTGCAATCAGGAATTCGCCTTCGTGAATATCATTGCCGACCCTGCAATTCGTGAGACTTTGCCGCAAGTATCTGACTGGCCAACTTTTCCTCAACTTTATATTGAAGGTGAGTTAGTAGGTGGGTGTGACATCACGATGGAGCTGGCTGAAAATGGCGAGCTTAAGAAAATGATAGACAAGGCAGCTAACAAATCCGCTTGATTGCTGGCTGGTTCAACGTTTTAGTCGTCGGTGTTATTCTGCCTGTATGCTTTAATTTTTGACCGTTTGGTTTTACTGTCCAGTCGCCGTTTAACTGAACCGCGGCTGGGTTTTGTTGCTCTGCGGCTCTTCGGTACAAATAGAGCTTCCTTGATGAGTTCAGCTAAACGCTCAAGCGCCGCAGTGTAATTCTGATCCTGGCGGCGATGTTGTTGCGCTTTTATAACGACAACACCATCTTTAGTGAGTCTTTTGTCTCGGATCTGTAGCAGCCGAGATTTGATATGGGCTGGCAGAGACGATGCGTTTACATCGAAACGCAGATGCACAGCCGACGAAACTTTATTGACGTTTTGTCCGCCGGCACCTTGCGAGCGAATGGCTTGCCACTCAATGTCCTCTTCGGGGATGCTTATCGAGTCGTTTATTTTAAGCATGCGTTCTAGCCTCTAGACGTGTTCCGCGCAGTAGCCTAGTACGCATTCAAGCCTCAAGTTTAACGTGGGATAAACGACCCATCTGCAATGGGGGCGTCCATACCGGCATGTAGAGTTTCCCAGCGATTCACGACTGTGCAAAACAGTTCGGCTGTTTTACGAGTGTCATAAATGGCCGAATGGGCCTCGTTGGTATCCCATTCCATTCCTGCGGCTACGGCTGCGCGAGCAAGCACAGTTTGCCCAAATGCCAGTCCACAAAAAGAAACGGTGTCAAAGCAGCTGAACGGATGGAACGGGTTTTTCTTACTGCCGGTTCTATCTGCTGCAGCATTAACGAATTTTAAATCGAAGAAGGCATTGTGTCCTACAAGAATGGCGCGTGTGCATCCGGCGGCAGAGACAGCGTCTCTTACAGGGTTGAATATATGTGATAAGGCTGCGCGTTCTTCACGTGCTGCGCGGAGCGGGTGATAAGGGTCAATACCGTTGACTTCGAGCGATTTAGGTTCGATGTTACATCCGTCAAAAGGCACTACATGTGTGCTGTAACTTTTAACTGGCTTGAGCAATCCATCCTCATCAATATCCAGGATGACGGCTGCTATTTCTAGAAGTGCGTCTGTACGTTCGTTGAAGCCGCCTGTTTCCACATCAACAACCACAGGCAGATAACCTCGAAATCGATCACTAAGGCTGTAAGGTTTTCCGGGTTGGTACATGCTAAGCAAGGAGCTCTGGTAGATTTATTTGGAGTGATGTGTGATCACGTTTCAAACGGAATGATACACGCCGTTGCAAGTGATACCATCAGGGTAATTCAAAAAAGCATCACCTTGTCATCTTGCGCGAACTGCCAACACACTATTTCAACATCGCTTTTCTGATGGGAAAGCCGCAAGATTTGCCTGTCGGCGAGGCACAAATGCGCGCTGGCATCGCATTAGCATTTGTGACTTACGTCTTGGCTCTGGCTCTACCGTTCGGGCTTTTCAAGGCGTCATTGCAAGCTGTCATTGATTTAATGGGAACCGCGCTGATTCTATGGGTCGCATTACATCAAACTAATCGATTGCCGCGTATGCAGCAGGCTTTTGGTGGGCTGTGTGGCGCGTCGGCTTTTATCAATCTTGCTAGTATTCCGATCACCGCTTTTCGTCATTCTCCCGGTGAAATGTCATTTGGAGTGTTGGCAGAATTTGTATTGTTGTTGTGGGGCTTGTCTTTACTGGCCCATGTCATCAGGCATACTTTTGAGATCAAGATGATTTTCAGTATTTTCATTGCCTATGTGTATGTAGTGGTATGGGGCTCGCTTATAAATATTTTGATTCCTGCGCCAGTGCCGGCAACAGTTACTGAGGGTTCAAATGTATTCATTGAATGGCCAAGCAGTGAATTACTTATCGTGTCTCAAACAGTATATTTCGATTCGCAAATCGCTATAGAGCTGGTGGCATTGAGTGCGACAGTGTTATGCTCTTAAAACCTTTGCCAGTAACCACGGCCTATAACTACTCTTCGTGTCTGCTACGCTACAACAACGATCATTCGCGCCCGCTACGCTTGTTAAAAGAGCTATGGCGCTCGGTACGCGCTGTAAAAACAAGCGTGAGGTCGATTGCGTGAAGCCGCCAGACGACTCCCCATCACTGCAAGCTGCAAAGCGCGCTTTGGAGGGTTCAGTCGTTGAAGCAAGTGCAATCGATGATGTTCGTAAAGAAGCCGTTGGTGTTAATGCTGTCAAAAAACCAGCATCTGTTGGTCCGGTAAAACCGCTTGACATAACAGTACCTGGTGAAATTGATCGCTACACGATAGGTAAGCGAATCGGGTCAGGGACTTGCGGTGTTGTCCATGAAGCGCTTGATAACTTGCTAGGTCGTGATGTTGCGGTAAAGCTGTCGCCTATTGGTGAGGCGCATCTGTCCACAGGTAAAGTGCCAGGCGCACAGCGTGCTTATCAAACTGAAATTGTTGCTGCCGGTCGTTTAACACACGCCAACATCGTTACCGTTCACGATGCTGGGCAGTTCGAAGATTTGAATTATCTCGTCATGGAAGTTGTTGATGGCGAGTCGCTTAAAGAGTACGGAAAAGGCAAGACCTTGCTGCCGGCGCACGAGGCATTAAGAGTGGTATCGGCTTGTTGCCGTGCGCTCGACTATTCACATTCCCAAGGAATCCTGCATCGCGATATCAAGCCTGCAAACATTATGCTAGCTGAAAATGGCGATGTGAAATTGCTCGATTTTGGAATCGCAGTTGGTATTCGTGATGGAGGCGGTTTAAAGAATAAAGGGCCAACTCTAGGCACGCCAAACTATATGTCACCAGAGCAAATTCTGGGCCGAGAGCTGGGACCACCCAGCGATTTTTACTCTCTTGCGACTGTTTTGTTTGAGTTGCTTACCGGTCGGCAATTATTCAAGGCCAAGAAGGTCAAAGACTTGTTCAGGACTGTTGTTCATGAGCGAGCTCCTCGTCTTATCGATATTCGTCCCGATTTACCTGTCGAGCTCTCAGATGTCATAGCTAAAGCCTTGGAGAAAAAACCCAAGGACAGATATCAAGCTGGTCGTGATATGGCTGAGGCACTTGAATGTTTTGAAGAAATGTTTGGCCTTGTTGAGAAGCGTCCGGCGGCTCAGCAGCGTTTGATTCGCGAGTTGCAAGGTCAGCGATTTTTCTCACAGTTTTCTGAGTTAGAAATTGCTCATTTGTTAGAGC
>JBLHWG010000001.1:0-48758 GCA_047629055.1 Halioglobus sp. | reverse complement strand
CCTTATTGATAATCTGGATGATGTGAAGCATGCGAAACAAACAGGAAAGCTTGCTGTCTCTTTTGATATTGAAGGGCTCAAAGCCTTGAATAATGATGTCGGCATGGTGTCCGTGTATTACGACCTGGGTGTCAGGCAGATGCTGTTTGCCTATAACTTGAACAATGCTGGAAGTAGTGGTTGTCACGACGTCGATCATGGTCTGACAGATTTTGGGAAATCTGTGGTTAAAGAAATGAATCGAATCGGCATGACCATCGATTTGTCACACGTTGGATATCTGTCAAGTATGGATATCATTGAGTTATCAGAAAAACCTGTCGTGTTTACACATTCCAACCCCAGAAACCTATGGGATCACGAGCGCAATATTAAAGACGAACAGATTAAAGCCTGTGCTGAAAAAGGTGGTGTTATTGGCGTGAATGGCATGGGCATTTTCTTAGGTGACAACGATGTCAGTGCTGAAACGTTTGCCAATCATGTTTGTTACATCGCAGATCTTACGGCACCAGAATACGTCTGCTTTGGTTTAGATTGGAAGCCGCGCATGAAATCAGCAACTGATTTGGGTGCGATTCTAAGTAGTCGTCCAGATTACTGGCCAGCGGGTCAACAGTACGATACGCCAGAGCTTAAAATTTTCTCTCCCAATCAGTTAATTGATGCGTTGGTTATTCTTCAGGCTCGAGGATGGAGTGACGCACAGCTGCAAGGTTTTTTAGGTGAGAATTTTATGCGTGTGGTTGAAAAAACTTGGCATTGAATGCAGTACGAAAGTTAAACCAGCCTCATCTCTGTTGAAAAGGTTGTAAGTTATGATCAGGGAAATCGAGTATGCGGCACGAACACACCGTATCGGATTAATCGTCCCATCGTCCAATACTAATGTTGAACCTGATTTCCAATTGCTATGTCCTGCTGGTGTTACTGTGCACAGTGTTCGCAGCGGTGGATATGATATTAATGCAATACCGGACTCAGATGAGATGCAGAAATTTGTGCGTCAATCTCTAGACCAGAATCTTGCGGACCTGGCAGATTCGCGAATGGACGTCATTGCTTATGGTTGCACATCGGCGACGCTGTCCGAGGGGCCTGTTTTTGATGCGGAATTTTGCCGTGGTTTGACCGAAAAAACGGGTAAACCAACCGTGACAACAGCCGGTGCTCTGATAGAGGCGCTCAAGGCTTTAAACATTAAACGAGTTGCCTTTACCTCCCCGTATGTGAAACGATTGAGTGCTGAGGCGGTTCGGTTCCTTGACCAAAGTGGTATTAATGTGGTTAATGAACTCGCCTTCGAACAGGAACTGAGTAGCCTGGAGCAGAATGCGCTGACACCACAGGATGCTTTTGAAATGGCATGTAAAGTGAATTGTGAAGATGCTGAGGCAATTGTAATTTCGTGTACAGACTACCGCTCATTAGAGGCAGTGCTCGATATTGAAGCCGAATTGAACAAGCCAGTTATAACCAGTAATCAAGCATTAGCTTATGCGTGCCTCAAGCGACTAGGATTGCCAACTACTGAAATTGCTAGAGGCGGGATTCTGTTCAGAGATTGTTAGCGGTTTGGCTGAATTTTAACTAGCTCCAGTGTTTTTAGTCTATGGGCTTATGTCCGCGATTTCTTACCATAGGTGGTCAGCCTGCCAGACTTTGTGAACCAAAGATAACGTAGATTGTCTGCTTGACGAACCAGATTACTCCATACAACCACAGGATTTAACCGATGTATAAAAGCACGAACTCATTCGGCTGCGTATGAGTCAGGAGAACTGAGGGGTCAATTGAGTGGACCTGGAATCAACGTCATTCAGGTGACCCTCTCAGGTGATAATGAAGTACCTGCTGTTACGTCTCAAGGTTCTGGTACTGGTTACGTGACTCTCGATACGACATCAGGTGCCATGCGAGTGCAAATTCTGACGTCGGGAGTTATTACACCAGAAGCGGCTCACGTCCATACAGGTATTGCTGGAGAGAATGGTGATGTTCTCTTCGCACTTCCTCAGAATGAATCTGAACTCAGTAATTATTCTGGTTCAGATACATTGGACGCAGCCGGAATAGCTACGGCACTGGCCGGTGGACTGTACTAGAACGTTCATTCAGCAGAAAATGCTTCTGATGAACTTCGCGGTCAAATCGTGCTGCCTTAGTTCTCAGTTACCAATCTCGCTCCTGCCGATAAGGAGGGGCGAGTTTCGCTGGATTGCAACACTGAATGAGTCAGTTTGACTCCAATCACGATGAATCCCAGGGCAAGTAAAGCAGTTACACTCAGGCTAGCGACTCCACTAAGCCCTGCGCCAACAGTGCATCCGCCTGCGAAAACTCCACCGACACCCATAAGAACCGCGCCCAGAGAGTAACGACCAGTCTCCGCTGGTGAGGTAAAGGATGTCCACTGGAACTTTGATGTAGCAACTGCTGTGATTGCACTTCCTGTGACAACGCCAAACAGCAAACCCACTCCAAAACCTGCCCGTGTGGACGTTGAAGCGATGCTCCAAAATAACCAGTCAGCACTTGGAGATGTGAAGCTCAAGGATTGGAAGACTATAGGATCGAAGTCATCCTGCAAAATCAGACCGGTTCCAACCCAGCCTAGCGGTATCAGTAAACCGATTACGGACCCGCCTAAAATCTGACTTCGAGTAGCGCTGCTTCGAACAACCACTGACACCACTGCTACAACAGCCGGTAGCACAACCATTGCGACTGCAATAGGGGAGTTGATCAGTAAAACGTTGATATCTGTCTCGAACACAAAATCAGCTAGGGCAGTGCGCAATGGGGAGAGTATGCCTTTGAGTGTGGCGTGGGCCGTGATGGCAAAAATGACAATGACAAACAAAGCTCGCAAATTTCCGCCGCCGCTCAATACGGTCAATCTGGATGCGCATCCGCGGGTAAGCACCATGCCTGCGCCAAATAGCAAACCACCCATTGCGATAAGTGCATAGGGCACGCTGGTTACGTGTAATCGGTGTTCTGAAAATTCAATCCAGCCTGCCAGTACGGATAGCTGTGTGCCGACAAGCGCAACACCCAGAGCCGTCGCCCAAATGGCTAGTGCAGCTGAACGCTCCGATTTAATGTCTCCGACTAGCGCGCGTCGAATGCAGAATTTCGTAGCAAATGCCGCTGCTCCGAAAGCCAGTCCCAAAATAATGCCGAAAGCCGCGGAAGCGGCTAACGGCGAAAGCCATTCAATTCCAAATTGCTCGTACATGACAGAGGAAACTCCTTAAGAATTACGATATCCAAGGAAGATTCTGAACGAAATACTTATTATATGCATAAAAAATGAACAAATATGTAGTAAGTTTGCTTTATAGGTTATAAATATGAATATAATTCTAATGTGACATTAGTTTTAGGAATGAAAAATGAAATTGGATTCCTTTGATCGTGCAATTCTTAATCAGCTGCAACGCGATGCCTCTGTGTCAATGGACCGCCTTGCCAAGGGGGTGGGTTTATCCAAGACTGCCGCGTGGAATCGAGTCCAGCGCTTGCAAAACGAGGGGGTCATCACGAAGCAGGTAGTCGTGTTGGATGCCGAGAAAATCGGTTTGAACGAAACGTTTTTCATTGCGATAAAAACAAATCAGCACAATGAGCAATGGTTGATCAATTTTAATGCAGTGATTCACCGGTTTCCCGAGATAGTCGAGGCGCACAGGCTATCGGGAGACACGGACTATCTGATTAAGGTGCAAGTAGCATCCACCAAGGAATTCGACAATCTGTACAAGAAAATTGTGGCCTCTGTTGATCTTTATAGCGTTACGTCCAGCTTGTCCATGGAAGTGTTAAAGCATAATACGGCATTGCCTCTCGGGTAGTTTCGCGTTTGACGTCTGACGCGTGAGCCAAGATCAACTATTCCTAGGTTCAAGATGCCTTACAATAACCACGTATTGGTTTTGCCATCAAAAAACTACCTGTAGCGAACAATTATGAACAACGTGGTCTCATCGCTGTTTCAACCCCTGGATCTGGGTTTCACCACATTGCCGAACCGCATTCTGATGGGGTCCATGCATACGGGTTTAGAGGATAGGAAAAAAGATTATCCGAAGCTTGCTGCCTACTTTGCCGAACGGGCCGCAGGTGGTGCAGGCTTGATTGTCACGGGTGGCATTGCACCGAACATTCGTGCGTGGCTAGGACCGTTCTCAGGCATGTTGAATAGCCGTTGGCAAGTGGGCCGACATCAACTTGTCACTAATGCCGTTCATCAGGAAGGTGGGAAAATCTGTATGCAGATACTGCATGCAGGGCGTTATGGTTATCACCCTCTGGTGGTATCTGCATCATCCAAGCAATCACCCATTTCTCCGTTTAAACCGAAAGCGCTTTCAAGTCGCGGCATTGAATCTCAAATAAAAGCATTCGCACGATGTGCAGCCTTAGCCAGAGATGCCGGTTACGATGGTGTCGAAATTATGGGCTCGGAAGGTTATTTGATAAACCAGTTCCTGGCACCACGAGTTAACACGCGAGATGATCAATGGGGTGGAGATGCACAGCGTCGGTTAAGACTTGCTGAGGCTATTGTTAGTCGTGTGCGGGAGGCCGTTGGACCGGACTTCATTCTAATCTATCGCTTATCAATGCTTGAACTTGTTGAGCAAGGAAGCGATTGGAACAGTATTGTGGCTCAAGCAAAAGCTGTTGAAGCAGCGGGTGCCACGATCATAACGACGGGCATTGGGTGGCATGAGGCCCGTATTCCAACCATTGCTGCGATGGTACCTCGAGGTGCGTTCGCAACCGTTACCGGTAAATTGAAGTCAGAGGTTTCTATACCTTTGGTGGCAACTAACAGAATTAATACGGTTCAAGTTGCTAACCAGATAATAGAAAATGGTGATGCCGATATGGTCTCAATGGCAAGGCCCTTTCTTGCTGATGCACAATTCCCTATTAAGGCTATGCAGGGTCGCATCGATGAGATTAACGTGTGCATAGCTTGCAATCAGGCTTGCCTTGATCATGTTTTTCAGAAAAAAACGGCAAGCTGCCTGGTTAATCCTCGTGCCTGTCATGAAACTGAACTCAATATTGAACCTACTACAACTGTCAAACGGATTTGCGTAATTGGAGCTGGCCCCGCAGGTTTGGCTGCTGCAACCACAGCAGCGAAGCGCGGACATGCGGTCACTCTGATCGATTCAGCCAGTGAAATTGGCGGTCAATTCAATATTGCAAAACAGATTCCCGGTAAAGAGGAATTTAACGAAACGTTGCGCTATTTCGCAAGGCAGATTGAGTTAACCGGAGTAGGCCTACAGCTAAACCGGCGAGTAAAAGATGCATCAGAACTTGAAGAATTTGATGATGTGATTCTGGCTACCGGCGTGACTCCACGTACCCCGAACATTGAAGGGATAACGCACTCCAAAGTGTTGTCTTACATTAATGTACTTCGCGATCGAGCTAATGTTGGTCATAAAGTGGCTATTATTGGAGCTGGTGGTATCGGTTTTGATGTTGCTGAATTTTTAAGCCACGATGGTAATGATTCCAGCCTTAACCCAAAGACGTTTATGGCTGAGTGGGGCATAGATTCAAGCTTTGAAATTGCGGGTGGTGTAAATGACTTTAACCCTAAGCACGAGGCACACCGTGAGGTCACTTTGCTACAAAGAAAGCCAACCAAGGTTGGAAAAAATTTAGGTAAGTCAACTGGGTGGATTCATCGTCGTTCACTGACACTGAGAGGCGTTAATATGGTTAACGGTTGTGAGTATGTGAAAATCGATGATGAGGGTTTACACGTTGAAATTAACGGCAAAAGCCGAATTCTGGACGTGGATAATATTATTATCTGTGCGGGGCAAGTGCCATTGCGAGAACTTCAGGAGTCATTGCAGCAAGGCGGTCAATCAGTTCATTTGATCGGCGGTGCTGACGTCGCTGCTGAGCTCGATGCGAAACGCGCTATAGATCAAGGCACCCGATTAGCGGCTTCCCTTTAGCGATGAATAATTTGAGTAAGCGTCCGAATTTTCTGTTTTTTATCACTGATCAGCAGAGAGCTGATTGGTTAGGCTGTATGGGTCATCCGGTCGTGCGGACGCCTAATATTGACGCCATTGCCGCACAAGGAGTTCGGTTCGAAAATTTCCATGTTGCATCGCCTGTTTGCATGCCCAACAGGGCGTCTTTACTAACAGGGCGTTTCCCTAGCGTACATGGGCTGCGTCAAAACGGATGCCGTCTCCCACTGAGTGCGAATACATTCGTGGATGTGTTGGCTGCTGGTGGTTATCGCACGGCAACCATTGGCAAAAGTCACCTGCAACCGTTTACCGGTTTACCTCCTTGGCGTCCGGAAACCGAAATTGGACGGCTCGTCTCAGAAGCGTGGAAGCCTATGGATGGAAACTATGCTCAAGAAGAGCCTGAGAGTTATCAGAGTGAAGGTCGCTACGATATTGACACACCTTATTACGGCTATCAGCATGTCGATATGATTACTGCACACGGTGACCGCTGTGGTGGTCACTACCAGCAATGGTTTCGGGATCAGCGTCCAGACTGGGAAGCTTTGCACGATGATGCTAATGAACTACCACATGACTACACCTGCCCACAGGCTTACCGAACCCCTATCCCAGAAGAGCTGTATCCAACTTCCTGGGTTGCTGATCAGGCAGTCGAATATATCAGCTCGAATAATAATGATGACACACCATTTTTTACGTTTGTATCGTTCCCGGATCCCCATCATCCTTTCAACCCACCGGGTAAATACTGGGATATGTATTCACCTGATGAATTCGAGCTTGAGGTACCTTATGACGCTCATAAGAATCCGACGCCACCCCTGAAATGGCTTGAGCAGAACTGGCGAGATGGTAGTAAGCCAATGACCAAACAAACAGCGCAACGGTTAAGTGATCAGCAAATTAAAGAAGCTATGGCGCTCACCGCAGGCATGATTACGTGTGTAGATGATGCAATTGGGCGAGTGATTGATGCGCTGAAGGCAAGCGGGCAATTTGAAAACACGGTGATTTGCTTTAATTCAGATCATGGAGATTATCTGGGTCAATTTAATTTATTGCTCAAAGGCTTACTGCCGTTTCGATCTATTAACCGTGTGCCGTTTATCTGGTCTGATCCTGCTCACCGAAAAGAAGCGGTGAGTGATTCGATGGTATCCACTGTGGATCTGTCGGCAACCATTTTAGATCGGGCAGGGCTTGAGCCGTATCGTGGCATTCAAGGCAAGAGCTTTCGTCCGACCATTGATAACGGCGCCGAGCACCGAGACGATTTACTGGTTGAATTTAATGACGGTGCCGCCAAGTTTGGATTTTCGAAACCGGCGCGAGTGCGTTCGGTTATTAGTAAGCGTTGGCGTTTCTCTCTGTATCTGGATGAAGACTGGGGAGAGCTCTACGATCTTAAAAATGATCCGAATGAAACTCAGAATTTGTGGGATGACGCTGACCACGCACAAGTTCGCTCTGAGCTTTCGATGAGGCTAAATCATCATCTGACAGCTCAAATGGATGAAAGTCCCGCTGCGGATCGTCTTGCCTAAAACTTATAAAACTAACGCCTCAACGCAAAGTTCCTGTGATTTGGAAACTGTGTGTCCAGCCTCTCTATGAACGATTCACAGTCTGATAAACCCGTCTTTGACGTTTCGGTCTCTGTTGTTGTCGCACTTGCATTGTTGATGGGAACTACAGCCTTTGCTGTAGATTCCTCCATTCCCGCTATCCCTGCAACTGCGAACTTTTTTAACGTATCAGTGGGTCTGATACAGACGACTATTGGCTATTACTTGCTGGGGTATGCATTAGGGCATATCCCAGTGGGTTTTCTCGCCGATGTTTTTGGTCGCAGGCCAGTTATCCTTATTGGTATGAGTCTGTTTGTGTTGATGGGTGTGCTGGCGTCGGTCAGTACGTCACCTGAAATGCTACAGATCTGTCGATTTTTTCAAGGACTGTTCGGTGCCAGTGGGGCTGTTTTGAGTCGTGCTGTTGCTAGAGATATTACTAACGGTAAGGAAACAGCGCGATTGATGACGCTTCTTGGGAGTACGTTAGGAGGCGTCATGCTGGTAGCTCCCATCGTTGGTGCTGTAGCGTTTGGATTATTTGGATGGCGCTCAACTTTTCTTGCGTCGTCTGTATTTGGTTTGGTCGGATTGTTGCTTGTCTTCTTGTTTATTCCGGAGACTCGGCCACATGGACCAGTTGTGGCACCATTTAAAAGGCTTAAGCCGAGTCTCGTAGCATTCTTTTCCATTCATCAGGCGCGTTTTGGAGCGCTACTCGCTGCTTTGTCTTTTGCGGGTCTGATGGCATTTGTCACGCTGTCATCAGAAGTGTTCATTATTGGCCTTGGTCTTAGCGAGTTTGAGTATGCGCTGACCTATTCAGTAGTTTCGGTAGGCTATGTATTGAGTGGATTTATTTGCCGCAAGTTAGTGGTTAGTCGAACATCGTTGCAAGTTGCCAGGCTGATTACATTTGGATTTTTAATTTGTGGTTGTGTGTTGGCATTGATGCTTGTGCTGGATCTCCGGAATTATCTTAGTCTTCTGTTTATCTTCTCCATGATGCTAGTTTGTATTGGTGCAATATTGGCCATAGCACCTGCCATTGCGTTGGAATCGTTACCGCAATCAGCAGGAATGTCGGCCGGATTATTGGGGACCATTCAGCTTTTATCGGGTGCTGCCGCGTCTACTATTCTTTCCCGGATTTCGATGGACGCACTAACCTTATTACTCAACAGCATGCTGTTGGTTTGCATCGTGATAACGCTATTCGCAGCTGTTGAGTTCTCTCTGAAGCCCAAGGAGAGTTAGACACTATCTCGGCATAATGCTTGCGCCAGACAATGCACTCCGCCGCCTCCGAGAGTGAATATCGACATATCTGGATCAAAGACTTCGAAGCCCAGTGCTCGCATCTTTTGATTACGTTGGGTTGCTCCGCTCATCGACAGCACTTTATCGTGACCCAAAGCAACCAGATTTACTCCCAGGTTTTTAGCTTCAACCTAAGGTACATCGACAAAATCGAACCCCCAGTCGCGCAATTGCGTAACCACCCAAGGTTCTAGTGCATCCAAACAAGCCAAGAGCAACTTCTCGGCTAATGGCACTACCAAGCCATCCATATGTACAAACTCACGACTGATGGGAGCAGTAACAGCTTCCCAACCTTCGTTACGGACAAATGTCGCAACTTGTTCTGATCCTGCTTTTTCTGAACGCTCACCACAATAGCCAATCAAAACTTTGCCAGGTTCTAGAATGACAAAATCACCGCCTTCGAAATGCCCTGCAGTCGCGTAGTTCCAGATTGGAATATTTTTTTCCTGATAAAAGCGGATGGCGGTGACATAGTCTGCACGTCGGACCTTTAGCTGCATATGACAGATCAACGCACCCCACGGCGTCATGGCAGAGCTATCCCGCGCAAAGAAATTACGGTGCAATACAGGATCTGCATCCAGGTAATGACAGGTGACACCATTGGATTCGTAAATTCGTACCATCTCGGTATGTTGCGGCATGGCCAGTTGAAGATCGAATTTAGCACCGGTCATATGGGCATTGGCAAGTGTCCTGTCAATCAGAGGGCCTGCTTCAACCAATTGATAATATTCAGGTATGCCAAGCAGGACATCCTTTCATGGGGCGTAGTCATTGTTGATACCCCATTGATGTTTGTCTCTTTGTTGGGATTGATCCATGACTAACGACTCCAGTCAAGTGGGTTTGAGTATCAAAAAGTACCTAGTACAGTTAAAGGTGGCTTTAAGAGTGTTCCGGTTTTTCTAGTTCCAATCGATATTGATAGATTAAGTCGCAACTACCCAAAAATTATTGTTGTGAGTTCTACAGAGGACACAACATTTTCCCCTATGATTACCGCCAAACTGAGGCAAAAGACAGTCTATTTGTCTGTAGTGGTCATGTTCTGTTGAAAACTGGTAGTAACTTAGTGTATTTGTGATTTTTCCGGTATTCTCGAACGTACTAAGTGTTGCGTACAAATTGAATATTGGAGAAGTACAATATGTCTCGATATTCCGCGTGGGCCGTATTCAAAAACGGTGTTAGCGGCCAGAAAAACTGGGATCGCCAATGGCGAGATCCAGAGCCGAAAAAAGAATACGATGTAGTGATCGTCGGCGCTGGTTTGCACGGTCTGGCCACGGCTTATTATCTGGCTAAAAATCACGGTGTCAAGAATATCGCCGTGCTTGAAAAAGGCTGGCTTGGCGGCGGCAATGCCGGTCGCAATACTACCATTGTGCGTTCTAACTACATGATGCCGGGCAATCGACAGTTCTATGAACACTCCCTTCAATTGTGGGAAGAACTGAGCCACGACTTGAATTACAACGTGATGTTCAGTCAGCGCAATCATGTTTCGTTACTGCACACGCCAGCGTCAAGAGATGCGGCAGCAAGGCGTTATAACACGATGCGTTTAACGGGTTCCGATGGTGAGCTTTGGGATTTGCCTAAGCTTCAGAAAGAAATCCCACACCTAAATTACGACAATGCGCGATTTCCAATCATTGGTGCTGCTGTCCAGAAAAGAGCGGGAAATGCCCGACATGATGCTGTGGCATGGGGCTATGCACGAGGTGCAGATTCTCGCGGAATAGATATAATCCAGAATTGTGAAGTCACGGCGGTGACCCGGGAAAATGGCAAGGTCACAGCACTTGAGACAAACCGCGGACGTATCGGTGCGAAGAAAGTAGGCTTTGCTGTTGCTGGCAACACGTCGCGCTTATGGCAAATGGCTGGGCTGGGTAATTTACCGATAGAAAGCCACAAACTGCAAGCCTTTGTAACAGAGCCTCTTAAGCCCTTACTTGACCACGTCGTCGTTTACGGTGTGGGCGGTGCGCACTTTTATATTTCCCAGTCGGATAAAGGCGGCATGGTGTTTGGTGGTGACTTGGATTTCTATAAGTCCTATGCGCAACGTGGCAACTTACCGGTGGTCCAAGATGTGGCTGAATGCGCCACAGCGATCATGCCGTGCCTAGGGCGAGTAAGACTATTAAGACACTGGTCCGGTGTGATGGACATGTCAATGGATGGCTCGGCCTTTATCTGTAAGTCTCCAATAGACAATTTGTACTTGAATGCCGGCTGGAACTATGGCGGCTTTAAGGCAAGTCCGGCGTCAGGCTGGTACTTCGCAGATTTAATCGCCAACGATCGCCCAGACCCCATCATTAAGGATTTTGACTTGGGTCGTTTCAAACGCGGCGTTAACATCGATGAACGTGGTGCGGGACCCGATCCCAAGTTGCACGGGTAGGGGAAACAGACATGATAAGAATCAATTGCCCTTTTTGTGGTGAACGCGACCATTCAGAATTCACTTACGGTGGCGATGCCACCATTGTGTACCCAGCACTCGATGGCTCTGTCGATGACTGGCATGATGCCGTGTTCATGCGCGAAAACATTCGTGGGATGCAGTCCGAGACCTGGCATCACGTCAATGGCTGCCGTATGTGGTTGGTCGTCGAGCGCGACACAATGACACACGACATCCAGTCAGTAAGGCCCGCTCACGATGGCAATGCTGCAGTCCTGCAGGTTCCATCTACCGGAGGCGAGCAATGAGTGCGACACGACTAACGCAAGGTGGGCGAATAAACCGCGCTAAGCCAATCGAGTTCAGCTGGGACGGTACTCGCCTCAATGGCTACGAAGGCGACTCCTTGGCGTCGGCTCTCATGGCAAACAATGAAATTGTACTGGGTCGTAGTTTTAAATATCACCGACCCCGCGGCATCATGTCCGCAGGTGTTGAAGAGTCTGGAGCAATGATTACCATCGGCGAGGGCAATCGCCGCGATCCGAATGTAAAGGCCACCATGCAGGAATTGTATGCAGGCTTAGTGGCTACAGGACAGAATGCGTGGCCTAGTGTTCGACATGATGTGGGCGCTATTAACAGTCTATTTGGGCGATTCCTCGCTGCTGGCTTTTACTACAAAACTTTTATGGGCATTCCTCCTATGGAATGGGGTAAAGGTACTGGCCTATGGATGAAATACGAAAGCATCATTCGTAAGGCCGCTGGTATGGGTAAGGCATCACGTGAACCTGACCCAGACGTTTACGATCACGCTCACGGATATTGCGATGTGTTGGTTGTTGGCGCTGGTCCTGCAGGATTATCTGCAGCTTTGACAGCCGCTACAAACGGATTGGACGTTGTACTCGTTGAGCAGGATTATCAGTTAGGTGGAGATTGGTTAAACCAACCCAGTGAGCTGGTAGAGCAGCAGCGATTGAGTATGATCGATCGGCTGGAAAAGGCAGGCGCTCGAATCATGACTCGCACCACAGCGTTTGGTCTGTACGATGGAGGTACAGCAGGTTTATTGGAACGTGTTACCGATCATCTATTGCACGCTGACAAACATATGCCTCGCCACCGTTTCTGGACCGTTCGTGCAAAGCAAACGATCGTGGCAACAGGCGCCATGGAACGACAAGTAGCGTTTGGTAATAATGATCGTCCGGGCATCATGAATGTCTCAGCCGGACGGGCTTACCTAAATCGTTTTGCGGTACTTGCAGGGCAAAAAATCGTTGTTACCACTAATAATGATTCAGCCTATGCAACTGCTACTGAGTTAGCCAATGCAGGTGCCTCGGTAAGTTTGCATGATTCCAGAGCACTCATCTCAGAAGCTTTGATGAATGAAGCTGGGAATAATGGCGTCACGTTGCGTACTAAATCAGCGCCACTCAATGCGCGTGGTTCTAGTGGTGTTAACGGACTTGAACTTGCGGTTGGTGGTAACTCAGGTTGGAAAGCGCACGGTTCGGAACCTTGCGATTCGATTTTGGTTTCTGGTGGCTGGTCACCCGTTGTTCATCTCATGTCGCATCGTGGTATCAGACCTGTATGGAATGCTGAACAAGCGTGTTTTGTTGCACCTGATTTCGTCAGTGATTCGATTCACATGGCAGGTTCGGCAAGTGCGATCTGGAATAACGAAGACTGTCTTGCTTCTGGAGAGGCTGCTGCTGCGAAGGCTGTCATTGCGCTGGGTGGTTCTATTCACGCTGTGAGTGTGCCGGTAGCAGGGGGTTGGGAAAATCCAATTGATCCTTTGTATGAAGTTAAAGTACCTAATCGATCACTAAAGTCATTTGTTGATCCACAGCATGACGTCACCACCGGCGATATTCGATTAGCGCATCTTGAAGGCTTTGTATCGGTTGAGCATTTGAAGCGGTACACCACTTTGGGTATGGCTACTGATGGTGGCAAAGTTGGCAACATTATTGGTTTGGCCATGATGGCTGATATTCAAGGTAAGGAAATCCCTGAAGTGGGTACAACGACTTTTCGTCCTCCTTACACACCAGTGTCAATTGGTGCATTGAAAGGCCGCAACGTTGATGAGCATTTCCGTGCTTTGCGTCGAACACCGATGCACGATTGGAACCTTGCACACGGTGCCACCATGACTATGGCAGGGCTGTGGGACAGACCTTGGTACTTTGCTCGTGAAGGTGAAGGTATTACTGAAGCCTATATCCGTGAAACTGCAACTGTACGGCGCACTGCGGGTTTGTGTGACGTGACATCGTTAGGCAAGATCGCTATTCAAGGCCCAGATGCAACGGAATTTCTGAATAGCATCTACTCAAATGCTTTTGCGAAATTGCCTATGGGTAAAGCGCGTTACGGCATCATGCTCCGTGACGACGGTATGGTTATGGACGATGGTACGACTTGGCGTTTTTCCGATACTGACTATTTCATGACAACGACTACGGCCCATGCTGGCACAGTTATGGTGTGGCTCGAGGAGTTATTGCAATTACGTTGGCAACACCTAAGAGTGCATGTCACATCGGTATCTGAACAATGGGCAGGTTGTGCCGTTGCAGGTCCTAAGTCACGAGACATCTTGCAAGCGTGTGTTGAAGATCCTGCGGTTATGCTTAATGAGGCGTTTCCGTTTATGGGTGTTATCGAAACGACACTTATGGGTGGTATACCCGTTCGTATCGCAAGAATTAGTTTCTCTGGAGAGATGGCGTTCGAGGCCTATGTGCCATCCGACTATGCTAATGCTCTGATGGACTTACTGTGGCCTGCTACTGAAGCTGTTGATGGTTGTCTTTATGGCTTGGAAGCATTGGGTGCTTTGCGCATCGAGAAGGGGCATGTCACGGGAGCCGAGCTTGATGGGCGTGTCACTATTGATGATGCAGGGCTTGGCCAAATGGCTGCGACTAATAAGTCATATATAGGTAGTGTGCTGCGCAATAGAGCTGACATGGTTCGTGAAGATCGACCAAAACTTGTCGGTATCAAATCTAAGGATCCTGAAGCAACCTTTAACGCCGGTGCGATTTTGTGCACAGAAGACAAGGTATCAGGCTTGGGTGAAGGCTGGATAACGGCTGTGACGCATTCACCAGCATTGGGTCATTGGATTGGACTGGGTTTTATTTCTAGCGGTCATGAGGCGTGGGCAGGTAAAACTGTAATTGCCGCCGATCCGGTTCGCAAAGGCAATATTGAGGTGGAAATCATATCGCCTCATATGTATGACCCAACCGGGGAGAAAATGCGTGGGTAATCGAAATTCAGCATTGGCTGGTCACTATCACGTGGGTAAGTCAGGCATTTTACTTAACGGTGAAACGGCTGGAGTCAATCTGCAAGACGTGCACGGCCTAAAGCTATATCAGGTTGCCGCGTGGGCGAATAGCATTGATGCAGTAGGCGCTCAGGTCGCTAGCGCAGTCGGCTGTGAGCGAGCTCCAGGGCCTTGTAAAGCTGCTGCAGGAGATGACGCAGCAGCACTAAGAATTGAGCCTTTAAAGTGGTGGCTTTATGGCGTTGAAGCACCGGATGTCGATGCAGAGCGGGGTGCTATTCTTGATATTTCACACTCAAGGACTCAAGTCAGAGTAACGGGGCCTGATGCCACGACGCTGCTGAATCGCCATCTGCCTCTAGATTTACGCGAACAATCGTTCCCAGTTGGCTCTGTAGCGTCAACGATGATTCATCATGTGGGTGTGACACTCTGGCGATCCAAAGATGGCTACGAGCTTTTTATCCCACGCGGTTTTGCTTTGTCGCTGTGGGAAGGCATTGTAGAGTCAGCCACCCAGTTCGGCCTCGAAATAGTCTAGAAGGGGACTGAAAAGGGGGACGGAGGAGCTAAATCTAATTTCCGCCGTCCCTTTTGTTTATAGCTCGTCGTTTTTTAATTTGACGAGCATGGTATCTCTGGAAACCTTCTTCACCTTGGTAGCCTTTATCGAAAACCCAGGTAAACAAGTCTAGAAACGTTCCTTTGCCAAAAGCTCCAGGCATAGTGCCTACCGCTGCGCTGGCAACATTCGTACTTTCAGCAGCTTCCGTTGGCAAGAAGAGCCAAGTCGGTGTAAACATAATGTTCCACTTCGCTGCTGCTGTCTTTTCGGTGAGTACTTCGCCATCCAGATCAACAACCTCTTCATCTCCGAAAAGATTGTATTGCACTACCGTGTAGTGTTCTTTGATATACGCAACGACTTCCGGATCTGCGAGTACCGTTTCGTGCATTTTTTTACAGTAGATGCAGCCGGGTTGTTCAAAGAGAATTACAAGCCGTTTGTCTTCTGCTGATGCGTCAACTAGATCTTCAGCAACATCCTTGAATGTTAGCGAAAACCAGTCTTGTTTGTGTAAGCCATCATCACCGATGGTTGCCGATGCGGTTAGGGTATCTGTTGCTGCCTGTGCTGTGGTCAGTGTAGTTGCGTTACCCACTATGAGTAACATGAGTAATAGAATCAAAGATTGAATGCGCATAGCTTAAGAACTCCTAACTGGCGAAGAGTGCTTATATGTTTCCAGTTTGATAAGAAATATGCAAGTACAGGAATAAAGGGGACGGAGGGATATACATTAAACCCCTCCGTCCCCTATGTTTCTTATTCGATTGAAGCTTTGTCGCGCTTGTCTGATGTTGCTGCGACGATAGGGCTGATGACGCCTCTGCATTTAACGTTAAGGCAGGCTGTTTTTCCGCTGGCAATAGCACGTTGCAATGCAGGTGCGAGCTCTTCACGTGTTTCCACTAGTTCACCATAGCCACCCATGCCTTCAATCATAGTGTGGAATGGGATGTCACGAAAGTCCGTGGCGAAATGCTTTCCGTTGCTGAACAGCCTCTCTTGCTGCTGGGAAATACAATCAAGTCCACCATTGTTGTCGATTACAACAACGATGGGTAAGTTCTCCTGGAACGCAGTTTCAATAGATAAACCGCCAGAGAGAAAAGCACCGTCACCCGAAATGAGTACAACCGTTTTTTCAGGGTGCGTCGCTTTTGCCGAAATGGCCAGTGACACTCCGACCCCCAGTAAGCTGTAGCTACCTGGATGTAAGATACCTTCCAGTTCCAGACCTTTGGATGCTGCGATACTGACGCCAATCTCCGACCAGAAGTGTGTATTGCCCCCATCGAACACCAGCCAATCACCATTGTTCATTCCAGCTTGCACATCGACTGACAATTGCAGCGGATGCAGTTTCTCGTCTTTGGAAGCTTCCGCTTCCAGATGGCTTGTCCATTCATCGATCCAAACAGTACGTCGCTGTGCTTGCAGGTCGAGCCACTTCTCCCAACGCTTGTTAAGCGTACCTAGCGCCTCCAAAAACGCACCTGCATCTGACAACAACAACGAGTCAGCGGCACGATTAAATTCAATTTCTTCGTGGCTTCCATTAACACAAACGAGTGTTTGCTCCTTCGGGAAGAACGGTGGATTACCAAAATTCATCTGGTTATCCAATCGCCCACCAATCATAACGACGACATCGGCTTCTTGAATGGCAGGCTTGGACGGGTGATACTGATGGAAATCTGCCAAACCCATATAGGCATCGCAATCCGGACCCAGTAATTTTTGATGGTAGGGCACATTGAAAATTGGAATACGCAGGTGAGAGCAGGCATCGGCTAGTTTTTTTTCAGCGCCTGTCCACCACACTCCATGACCTCCTATGATGACGGGTCTCTCGGCGTTTTCGATCAAGGTCAATATGCTTTGCAATGCTGCAGGCTCTGGCCAAGCACGAGGGGGTGCTAGATTCCCGCGAAAGTAAGGCCGTTCGTGCCGCCCGGCATCCTCATTGAACGACGAAAACATGATGTCGACAGGCAGACTGATATGAACAGGCCCACAGTAACCCGATGTGGCTGCGATCCAGGCACGATCGACGAACTCACTGATGCGTTCGCCATCGGTGATTTGTACTGAGTACTTGACCAGCGGCGCTGCAATAGCGACGTCATCAATTTCTTTGAATCCGCCTGCACCTTGGCGTTTCAGCGTTGAGGAGCCAGTGACGAAAATGACGGGTGAACGCTCGCCGCCAGCTTCGAGCATGGCAGGAACAGCGTTTGCAAACCCTTCTGGACCAACGAGACATACCGTGGGTTTGCGTGTAATTCGGGCGTGCCCGTCCGCCAAGTGTCCGGCAACTTGCTCATGCGGGCAATTGATGACCCGCATTTGAGCTTCCATGAAACCTTCCAATGCGGGGTTACAAAAGCCGCCAGCAAGCGTGAAGGTGTGTTCGACACCTTTTTCTTTTAATGCGCGGGCCAGTAGGGCCCCGCCTCGAATCTTGCGAGTGGACATAATTGTTTTGTGACTCTAGGAAACTGAATTTTGCGCTTTGCGAGAATCGATAAATACGGTACTTCAACGTTCTTCTGTTGACTAATACTCCACGACGTTAGCACGCAGATGGGACAGGAAGGAGGCCCAAAAGTCTATACGATGTATAATAAATAGTTATATTATGAAGTTAACGTAAGCTTCTTGTTATGTTTCATGCACATAGTTGTTGTGCTCAACACTTTTTGCAGGAATAAAGGCCGTTCATAAGTTATGGCATCAGTAAATGCATTGAAACTCGTCCAAATACGATACTTTGTTGCCATTGTGGAAGCAGGCAGTTTTGTTGCTGCTGCCCGTGAACTGGATGTGGCTCAGCCAGCGTTAAGCCGACAGATAATCATACTTGAGCAAGAACTGGATAAGAAACTGCTCCGCCGCGAAAGTCGAGGAGCAACCCCAACGTCTGCAGGTAAGCGGTTTTACGTGCATGCACGGTCGATATTAGATCAATTAGAGCTGGCGATAAGTGATGTGCAGCAAGGCTCGATGGAACCTAGTGGCGAAGTACGTGTCGCGCTTAGTGTTGGATCTGCATCGATGATCGGTCCTAAGCTGGTACAGCGGATGAGCACTCGCTTCCCAGATGTGATTGTCTCCATACTAGATGGATTGGGCTACCAGACAGGTGATGTCATTGAAAGTGCTCAAGTGAGCTTTGGACTCGTAGCCCACGCAGAAGCGTTGTCAGGTGCTCGCGTTCAAGCGGTGCTAGAAGAAAATCTATTTTTGGTGTCAAAGCGCAAGAGCGACCATGCGGACATGAGCGACATCGCGTTTAAAGATATTGTCGGGCTGGATTTGGTGATGCCCAATAGACGTGTGCATCTGCGTCGAATGGTTGAAGAAGCAGCCAGCCGAAGTGGTCATAAGCTCACTGTCCGCTATGAGCAACAATCTTTGTTAACGATACTGAGTCTTGTCAGGACGGGTTTGGGTTCGCTCGTTATAGGTTGGCCGGCCATACACTCCATGTGGGAAGACGGCAGCATCGATGCTCGACGGATCGTCGAACCGGAGCTGTCAAGAATTATCTCGTTGGCCATTCCTTCTAGCCGACCCTTGTCGAATGCTGCGAAAGTCACTTATGACACGCTGCATGAATTATTGAAGGAAGAGGTGCAGGAGGGCAATTGGAAAGGTGAGTTGCTATCGGGTTAAAATAAATTTCAACATCAACCACTCTACTACATGATATGAATTCATTAACAGGCAAGATTGCCGTTGTAACAGGTGGTACACAAGGCTTGGGAGCAGCCATCGCTCGTACGTTTGCGTTGGCTGGGGCTCACGGCATTGTTACGTGTGGGCGAAACTCTGCAAACGGTGAAGCCGTTGCGACGTCTATAACTGACGACACTCAATGTCCTGTGCATTTCGTTAAGGCGGATCTGGAATCAGTCGCTGATTGTCGAGCCGTTGTTTCGGCGGCAGATAAACAGTATGGCCAAATAGACATATTAGTTAATGCTGCAGGCTTAACAGATAGAGGCGGAATTCTGGATACCAGTGAAGCCTTGTTCGATCGTATGTTCGCTATCAACACGCGAGCGCCATTTTTCTTAATGCAAGATTGTATTAAAATCATGCTTCGAGAAAAAACAGAAGGAGCCATAGTCAACATTGGTTCGACGTCGGCTTTAGCAGGTCAGCCCTTTATTGCATCTTATTGTGGCTCCAAAGGTGCTCTTGCGACGCTAACACGCAACACAGCGTATGCAGCTATGCGTAATCGCATTCGGGTTAATCAGTTGAATATTGGTTGGATGGCTTCCGATGGCGAACACCGCATACAAACTGAATACCACAATGTGGATGAAAACTGGTTAGAAACTGCTGCGGCAGAACAACCTTTCGGGCGATTGCTCGCGCCAGAAGAAGTAGCCAAAGCCGTTTGCTTTCTCGCCTCTGAAGATGCCGGCATGATGACAGGTTCAGTAGTCAATTTTGATCAATCAGTGTGGGGAGGGTATTCATTCGCACCGCCTTCACCAGAAGACGCCTTATCGTTTCCCTGATCCTTCGTAGATAATCCGGATATTGGCGGGTAACCCGAGACGATGCCGTGAACCAAGCGCAATCTATGAATGACAAACAAGTGATCATTGCAGGAGGTGGCATCGGAGGCTTGGTAATGGCCTTGACCCTCCATCAAATCGGATTGCCTTGCATCGTTGTTGAGGCTTCGCGAGAAATGCTACCGATGGGTGTCGGTATCAACATTCAACCCAATGCGGTACGAGAGCTCTTTGATCTGAATATTGGTAGCGAGGAATTAGATACTGTGGGATTGCCCGCGCTTGAATGGGCTTTAGTAGGTCTTAACGGCAGAGAAGTCTACGCTGAACCTCGTGGGTTGGAAGCCGGTTACAAGTGGCCTCAGTACGCCGTGCATCGTGGTGAACTGCATATGCTGTTGTATCGGAAGGTGATTGAGCGTCTCGGGACAGATGCCGTACGTTTGGGTGAGAAGGTCACGGGCTACATCAATAACGATTCGTGTGTTGTAGTAACGCTGAGTAGCACGGCAGGAAAAAAGAGTGAATTGCAAGGCAGCTTGCTGATTGGTGCAGATGGTATTCACTCGGCCGTCCGAGCACAAATGTATCCGCAACAGCCTCCCATTCAATGGGGTGGAGCGATCATGTGGCGGGGCACAGTCCGTACTAAACCCTTGCGCACTTCTTCGTCATTTGTCGGGCTTGGGACGCACCAAACCAGGATGGTGATCTACCCCATATCGCACCCAGATTCCGATGGCAATGTGCTAGCGAACTGGATAGCCGAAGTTACCGTTGACCCTGAACACGGTTGGCAACAGGAAGGCTGGTTCAGACCGGTACCGGTGGATAAATTTATTCATCACTTCGAATCCTTTCGCTATGACTGGCTGGATGTCCCGGATATGTTGCGACGTACTGATTGTGCATTTGAAAACCCGATGATAGATCGTGACCCTGTGCCAACGTGGGTGGACGGTCCGGTTGCGCTCATGGGCGATGCAGCCCATGCGATGTATCCCACAGGTTCAAATGGTGCGAGTCAGGCCATCGTTGATAGCAGGGTTCTTGGCGCGAAGATGCTCGAGCATGGCGTGACACCAATTGCGCTAAAGGCCTACGACGATGAGCTATGCGGGCCAATTTCTGAGTTGGTGCTTCGTAACCGCGGGTCTGGCCCGTTTGGACTATTAAACATGCTACATGAACGTTGCGGTGGGGTATTCGATAACATCGACGATGTCATTCCCGCTGATGAGCGTCAGGAATTTATGGCTCGTTATAAAGCTGCTGCAGGATTTGCAAAGGAATCGTTGAATGCTGCAGAGCCCACCATTTCTGCAGGCTCCAAGCTTTGACAGTCAGTTTGGGTCTGCGCGCCTATTGAAACTCGCAACTCATCAGTTTAAGGAACCGCAATCTTCAACGTCTCCTTAACCGCTTCCATCACCACTGTGCTGGTGGACTCCCGTACACCCGGTACGCTTAAAAGTGTCTCACCAAGAAACTCTCTATAGGCAGCCATATCGGCCACGCGTACTTTAAGCAAATAGTCGAAATTTCCAGATACCAGGTAGCACTCTTGTACTTGCTGCAAATTTACTGCGTCAGTTCGAAAGTTGTCAAAGCTATTCTTTGAAGTTCGATCCAATTTTATTTGAATGAAGATAATAAGCCCCGCATCGAGGTATTCCGGTTCAACCCTGGCTGAGTAGCCCCGAATAAAGCCTTCTCGTTCGAGCCGTTTAACCCGGTCGATACACGGTGTAGTAGTTAGTCCGACCTGGCGCGCTAAATCGGCATATGTGATACGGCCATCGTCCTGCAGTATTCTCAAAATGTGGCGATCGATTCGGTTTAAATCTCTGGGGCTCTTCGACATGGGAGTTTCCAGTTGTTTTCAGTACCATTACCTGAATAATGCAAAACATTTAGTTGATACATCTGTATATATCTCAATATACAGAAATAAAACTGCTGATATATACCTAATATCGAAGTTTCCACTCTAGTGATATTGAAGAGAATCCGTCATGTTAATAGGTGTTCCGAAGGAAATTAAGAATCACGAGTATCGTGTAGGGCTGACTCCTGCTTCAACTCAGGAGCTGGTTAAGCATGGTCATGAAGTTGTTGTTGAATCCAATGCTGGCGCTGGGATAGGCTTCGAAAACGAAGACTATATTGCAGCTGGTGCGCGCATTAGTGATAGCGCGACAGAGATTTTTGCCGCAGCCGAAATGATTATCAAGGTGAAAGAACCTCAAGCAAACGAATGCAAGATGCTTCGCCAAGGACAGGTTCTGTATACCTATCTCCACCTAGCACCTGATCGGGATCAAACGGCAGCGCTGATTAAATCAGGAGCGACCTGCATTGCTTACGAAACAGTGACTGATGCTACTGGCGGACTTCCCTTGCTAGCGCCGATGAGTGAAGTCGCTGGTCGTCTTGCTCCACAAGCTGGCGCTCATGTCCTTGAAAAAGCTCAGGGTGGTCGAGGTGTTTTGTTGGGTGGTGTGCCAGGGGTTGAGCCGGCTAAGGTAACGGTCATCGGTGGTGGTATCGTTGGGCACAATGCAGCTTCCATAGCTGTTGGTATGGGGGCTGATGTCACCATTCTGGATCGTTCGATTGAACGCTTGCGCTGGTTAGACAATCATTATCAGGGTAGGATCAAGTGCGTATATTCTACCTTGGCAGCCATTGAGGAGCATTCGCTTGCCTCTGACATGGTGATTGGTGCGGTTCTGGTGCCAGGTGCGGCTGCGCCTAAATTGTTGACTCGTGACATTATCAGTAGGATGAAACAAGGCAGTGTTGTCGTTGACGTCGCCATTGACCAGGGTGGATGTTTCGAAACATCCAAAGCTACCACTCACGCTGACCCCACTTACGTAGTTGACGGGGTTGTGCATTACTGTGTTGCCAACATGCCTGGAGCAGTGGCACGCACATCAACGATGGCTCTTAATAATGTCACTCTGCCTTTTGCGATAGCTCTGGCAAACAAAGGAGCAAAGCAGGCATTGCTGGAGGACAAGCACCTAGGTAATGGTCTTAACGTTCATCAGGGAAAGGTAACCTACAAGGCGGTGAGTGACGCATTAGGATACGACTATTTTCCGATTTCCGAAGCTTTATAAAATAGTGTGGCAGCTGCACTGGCTAATGATTGGCCGGTGCATACGCCGCAGAAGTATGTTTTTAGATCAAATCTAATTAAGTGCCGCCAATTTGCGCTAGTTGATTCAATTAGTGCCAGGCTTTACTACAGAATCACATCCTAGCTGGCAACAGTTTTGCCGTAGTTGATCAACCGTGCTTTGATGCATGCACTCGACTCCTAAGAAAATCACCCCTATCAAGAGCTGCGCTGGCTTTTGCTTTCATGGCTCCGGTCGCATCTGACAACTAAATCTTAGTACTTCCCTAGTGGTGGGTGCTCGTGGCAAACTGAGCGTTCTGATCGTGCCAGGAATTTTCTCCAGCTGAGCATGACACGCTCTTAGGCACTCTGGGAAGGCAGAGATCAAATTCACTCAATTGATAGGGAGAAAAAGTATGTGTGATATCTGCGTAATGAATGCGGTTAAAAACAAGATGCTGTCGCGTCGCAGTTTTTTCAAAACGGGGGCTGCTATTGGTGCAGCTGCAGCAGTAGGTTCTACCATATCTGCGACACCCGCTATGGCAGCCGGCCATGGGATGGTTGAGGATATGACTCACACGCTGGGCTCGGAATTTCCGACTTATTTTGGTGAGTCTGGGTTCAGCATGGAGCAAGTATTCAACTACGCTGAACATTCCTTCAATTTGTTCAATTACACAGTTAACGAACATACCGGCACGCATATCGATGCACCATTACACTTTTCTGCCGATGGTCTGTCCGTCGATGAGATCGAGGTCAGTAATCTCATCGCTCCACTTTGCGTGATAGATATCGCTGCACGTGCGGAAGGTAATGCAGATGCACAAGTAACTCCAGATGACATCAAGGCCTGGATTGCCGCTAATGGAGACATCCCCGCACACGCCTGTGTTGCGATGCATTCTGGCTGGGCATCCAAGGTAGCAAGCGAGGACTATCGCGGCTTCGATGGGGAAGTACAACACTATCCAGGCTTTCATGTCGAGGCTACTAAAATGCTGTTGGAAGAAACCGCAGCAGCGTCAATCGCTGTGGATACGTTGTCGCTAGATCACGGTATCTCCGCTGATTTTGCTTCTCACTATGCATGGTTGCCTACGGGTCGATTCGGAATAGAGAATCTTGCCAATCTGGACAAAGTACCTGCGGCAGGAGCGACGCTGGTTATCGGTGCGCCAAAGCATAAGGGCGGCACAGGTGGTCCAGCTCGCATCTTTGCTTTGATCTAGAGATTCCCAACGTTTTTTTATACCATGAATTCTTTACCTGATACAGACGTTGCCATTATCGGAGCAGGGCCTGTTGGAACCCTGCTTGCGATTCTTCTCGGTAACAAAGGCAAGCGAGTAACTCTGGTTGAGCGCTGGCCAACGATATACGATCGCCCTCGAGCGGTGACTATGGATCACGAAGTCGCGCGCATTCTCGCAACCTTCGGTATCGACTGTGATAACGACCCAGCCATTCAGTATCATGAAGAACTCTACTATTGGAAAAATGCTGATCTAGAAGATTTACAAATTGTAGATTGGAAAAGTGTTTCATCCTCTGGCTGGAGGGTCACCTATTGGTTCAATCAGCCGGAGCTTGAAACTCGGTTGTTGGCCATTGCCGCGACAATCCCGTCTATTAATTTGATTCGCGGCTGGGAAGCAGTCTCCATCGAGCAGAATGAAAACAGAGTATCTGTTGGGTTGCAGGAAACGAAAGAGATACACGGACCTGACGGCAAATCGCAAAAATTAAACGCTAGCTATTTAGTTGGCTGCGACGGGGCGAATAGTTTTGTTCGCAACCAGCTCGGTATAGGGTTTATCGACAAAGGCTATTTTTTCGACTGGCTAATTCTCGATATGGTGCCTAGTGATGAATACAAGATGTCTCCGGCGCAGTGGCAACTGTGTGATCCAAAAAGACCCACAACTCTGGTGCCTGGTGGTCCCGGCAGGCGACGATGGGAATTCATGGTTCTGCCTGGTGAATCGTCTGAGGAAATTGCTAAACCTGCGAGTGCCTGGAAGCTTCTAGTGCCTTGGGGTATACATCCGGACAATGCCACGTTGGAACGCAGTGCTGTATACCGCTTTCAGGCACGATGGGCTGAGCAATGGAGGCTTAAGCGCTGCATGATTGCAGGTGATGCAGCGCATCTGATGCCGCCGTTTGCAGGCGAGGGTATGTGTGCCGGGTTTCGTGATGCGGTGGCACTGAGTTGGCGTTTGAATGCCATTGTTGAGGGCAAGCTAGACGATGCCGTTCTTGATAGCTATGAAAGTGAAAGAATTCATCATGCTAAGCACTACATCGATTTCAGTCAGCAGCTTGGCAAAATAATATGCATTACGGATGAAAAGGAAGCTGCTGAGCGTGATCGCTCTATGAAAGCGGAACTGGCTGCCCGTAACCATGAGCCTATCACCGGAGATCTTGTGCATCTAGGGTCTGGTGTTTGGTGCGAAGACACGCCTGGAGCAGGTGAGCTATCAACCCAAGGTTTTGTCGAGGTTGATGGGGAACGCGATCGATTTGATCAGATAGTAGGGCAGGGCTGGATGGTAGTGGGGTTGGATGTTGACCCGACCGATGCGCTAAGTAAACAACAGCTTGGTACCTTGAAATATCTTGACGGAAAAACCATAAAAATTGGTGCACCTGGTAGCGACTGTGATGCCATTGATGTGGACGGCACCTACGCTACGTGGTTGGCTTCAATTGAGTCAAAGTACTTCATATTACGACCAGATTTCTATATAGCTGCAACCGCCAATTCAGCTGCAGATA
The DNA here is from genome assembly GCA_047629055.1 of Halioglobus sp. Taxonomy (GTDB): domain Bacteria; phylum Pseudomonadota; class Gammaproteobacteria; order Granulosicoccales; family Granulosicoccaceae; genus Granulosicoccus. The sequence goes on along the minus strand of JBLHWG010000001.1, from coordinate 23,083 downwards.
TCAATCAAAGATTTGCGCAGGTGTTGGAGAAATTGCACGTTTGTGCTAGTTGATACTGCTTCAAAGCTAGAGAATTACTCCGCGGAGAAATAACGCGTAAATGGGAATCCCTCATATCTGTTCAAAAAATTGTAACGCTATACAGTTTAAGTCTAGTGGCATTTTGACTAAAAAATCAAATGCTGCCAATTTTACTAAGGAAGAGCTGGCGGTGCCGATAATTTTGCACCACCGACTACGCGGTTGAGAAATAGTTTATGACAAGAAAATCCAATGATATATCTAAAGAGGAATCGCAGGCAAATGCGGGAAGTCGCAGAGCAAAAGGCGAATTCGTTCGTGGTGTCAGTGGGTTTCGTAATACTTTAGGTGATGCACACTTTCCGTCAGAACCCGGGCGCTATCATTTATTTGTGGCCCTCAATTGTCCCTGGTGCCATCGTGTCACACTTGCCAGGAATGTATTGGGGCTGCAAAACAGCATTACCCTCGATGTAGCGTTTCCAAGTAGAACAAACGATAATGACCCTGTTGCTGCGAATCTCTGGGAATTCAACCCGAAGCGATTATCCACCCTGACTGGCGCAGTATTGCCTGAGTGCACAATGGAGACCGCAACGGGTAATAACTATCGATTGGCAAAACAAATCTATGCAGCTGAAGGTTCAGATGAGGGGTCAGTACCTGTTCTTTACGATAAAAAGAACCATCGTATTGTCAGCAACGAGAGTGCCGAAATTATTCGAATGCTTAACGATCAGGCAGCTGCTTTGGGAAGTTCTATACCCAATGCTGATCGACCAGATTTGTACCCAGATAAGAGTGTCTTGCGCAATGACATCGAATCGTTGAACACCACTATTTATACGCACATTAATAACGGTGCTTATAAGGCTGGATTTTCCTCTGACCAGAGTGTTTATGCCACTGCGTTTGAAGCATATTTCAACACATTGTCAAACCTTGAGGCCAGGCTTGCAGCTGATAACAGACTTTTTCTCACTAGTGATAAATTTACCGAAGCGGATCTACGCTTGTTTCCAACGCTGTATCGGCACGACCCAGTCTATTACGTTCGCATGAAACTCAACGGTGCAAAAATACTAGACTTTCCGAACCTGTGGCGCTGGTTGTGCCGCGTCTACGCGATACCCGGGGTGGCGCAAAGCAACTCTCTGGATCATTGCAAGCAAGGATACTTTGGTAGATCTTGGAATAACGTCGTACCCTTGGGGCCGTATTATCCGATGTCATATCCTGAAGCGTATGAGCATCCGGAGTTGGCTAGATAACGGTTGGATTGACTTTACGGCTGTAAACGATGCAACGGTAAAACCAACGAATATCTCAGGCGAAATCAATATGCTTGTTCATAGGCAATTCGCGGATTCGTTGACCTGTAGCTGCAAATATTGCGTTAGCTAGCGCAGGAATTGAAGGGGGTGTTCCTGGCTCTCCCACACCAGAAATCCTGGGATTAGTTTCTAAAAAAAACACTTCAATTGCAGGTGCCTGATTGATTCGCATAGCAGGGTATTCGTGACAGTTTGACTGCACCACATTGCCATCTTCAAAGGTGATTTCTCCACTCATTGCCGAGGTCAATCCGTAAATTATTCCAGACTGAATTTGCGCTTCAATATTGCGTGGGTCGATGGCTACACCAACATCAACGCCGCAATAAACCCTATCAATCTTGATTCCACTATCGGTCATGCTGACGTCGATAATCTGGGCAGCGTGTGCACCAAATGACAAGGTGTATGCAAAGCCGCGTCCGATACCGTTAGCGCTGTTACGTCCTTTCCATCCTGCCATTTCAGCGACCTTTGCAACGACATTGTTGCCAGGGGGCGCTAGGTTACCGAACATTTCTAAGCGTATGGCTATTGGGTCAAGGTCCTTGCTAGCTGCGAGCTCATCCATAAAACTTTCGTGGATAAAACCATTGTAGGAAGCACCGACGGAGCGCCAGAACCCAACAGGAATATCTAACTCAGGTGCGTAAGTTCGTATACGAACGTTTTCAATATCATCTGGTTGCCCAGCGGTTCCCTCAGCGATCATTGGGTCGGCGCCCATGACGGGGAACGGCGCGCGTTTTGACATTGAGAGCATGATAGATGGACTAGCGATTTGAACGTCTAATGCCAATGGCTTTTTCTCACCCATAACGCCTTTGAATCGCGCAATTGCAGCCGGGCGATAGAAGTCATGTTGAATATCTTCTTCTCGCGACCATGTCACTTTAACGGGCTTGCCATCAGTTTGAGTCGCAATTTTGTAAGCAATGACGGAAAAGTCTGTTTCAGAACGGCGTCCAAAACCACCGCCCAGATAGGTGGTGTGGATATGGACGTTGCTTTCTTCAAGCTCTCCCACTGCCATGATTGCATCGCGAGACCCCGTTGGTGCTTGAGAGCCAGCCCAGACATCAACTCGCCCATCTTTGATCTGAGCAACGGCACTCATAGGCTCCATGGTGGAGTGGGCCAGATGAGGCAAGCGATACTCAGCTTCTACTAGATGGCCAGTATCTGCGAAGATAAGTTCGACATCACCTTTTTCATCAAAAGTGCCGTTGGGTTCTGCGCAAAGCTGTCTTCATAGACTTTCATGATTCCCGTGTGAGTGGCAGGGTAGCTGGCTGCTTCCCATTCAACCTCGATAGCATTCGCGGCCTTAAAGGCACGCCAGGTATTGTTGGCGATAACTGCAAAGCCCTTGTTATCCAGATTGATGACTTTAATCACGCCTGGCATTGCTTCTGCGATACTAGTGTCGGCAGACTTAATGCCTGCGCCAAATCGTGTGCTCATTTTGACGGTGGCATGCAGCATATCGTCATGCTTTACATCAATGGCAAATTCAGCGGTGCCATTGGTTTTAGCCGGTATGTCAAGGCGCGGTACCGACTTACCCATGTAGCGCCATTGTGAAGGATCACGTAGTGGTGGTTCAGTCGGCGCTTTAATTTCAGAGGCTCTAACAGCAAGGGCAATGTAGCTTAGCTTTTCACCGTTGGCTGGATTGATTACAAAACCATCTTCAGTTTTTAGCTGAGATGCTTCAACGCCCCATTGCTCAGCTGCTGCTTGCGTTAGTACCATTCTTGCACTGGCACCTGCACTGCGCATTTTTATGAAACCATCGGGTGTCGACATGGACCCGCCCGTGATCTGAAGGCCCAGGAATTTTGCGGGAATATGCGAAAGACGTCGAACACGTGCAGCCCAGGCACTATGATCGTATTGATGACCCGCTAGGGATTCCATCATGATGCCAACAGAGTAGCTATTACTGGCCGGACCGTGCTCAGTCTTAATGGTTTTCCAGTCCAAGTCCAATTCTTCGGCGACCATCATGGCCAGTGCACTGTGAATGCCTTGACCCATCTCCGCACGAGGCGTGATGACTGTAACGCCATCCTGATCAATTTTAATGTAAGGATTTAGACTGGCGAAGTCTGGATTGCCTGAATCATCACCCTCCAATAGTGGGTTGGCCACTGGCTGCTTGTATTTATAGGTGCCAAATATGACACCGCCCACAACAGCTGTTGAGGCGACCAGAAAAGCCCTGCGTGTAATGGTTCCTAACGTGCCCATACTCAGGTCTCCTTCATTGCTTTAGCAGTAGCATGAATTGCAGCGCGTATTCTTGGATAGGTGCCGCAGCGGCAGATATTACCCGCCATGACGTTATCGATGTCCTCATCGGTGGGGTTCGAGTTTGCACTGAGCAGGGCCGTCGCCGACATGATCTGGCCAGATTGGCAGTAACCGCATTGGGGTGTTTGAAGCTCGACCCAGGCTTCCTGGACCTTACTCAGGACATTGGGGAAATCTGTACTTTCAATGGTAGTAATCTTGCCTTTGATTATCCCAACAGGATAAGAGCAAGAGCGGACTGGTTGTCCATCAATAAGCACCGTGCAGGCCCCACATTGAGCAATGCCGCAACCAAATTTAGTTCGCTGAATCTTCCAGCGTTTTCATTAACCGTCCAACTTGGTGATCAATGAGGGCTATTTGCCCGTAGGTATGAGCGATGATCTCGCGCAGTTGCTCATCTGTTTGCGGTTTAATTCGACTGTATTACGTACGTATTTTTGCAAGCTCTTTGTCACCGGCTGGTTGTTGCGTTAGTACTGCTTCGTGCCACCATGGTCGATCGTCTAAGTCGCGCTCGCGATTCTCAGGTAAATCTACATCTTCAGGTGCGTGCAGCTGCGACCAAGGAATAGGGCAATCAAGCGGATGATGCGGGTCTGGAAAAGATACCCAAGTGCAAAATGGGCTCTATGCTGCGTCGGAGCCTGGCGAATCAATGGCGCGATTAGCTGTCCAGGCCGAGTTATGCCATTCAACCGGTAGTTTGGAATGCCAGGTTTGAGCGGCTTCTTTGGTGTCATAGCCGTTTTTACGGTACAACTTATTACGCTCATCGCCGTTGCCATCGGCGTAGAACCATCGTTCGTAATGCTGACCAGCGGGTGGTTTCTCTGGCAGGAACCAGTTATGACCAACCAACATCATTTCGACATGTTCAAACCCCATGTAAGGACCGTTCCAGTCGTTTGCATAGTTGGCTGAAGGAATTATGACGCGCGTTTCAAAGTATATTCTCTTACCGATCATTTTGTTGCTGACGTTAACGTCTATCTATATACAGCAACGCGACTAATCGCTATCTGGTTCACGATTGGAAGAAACCGCCCGCCAAGCATTTTCGGCAATTGGCAGCGACCCTTGGTTTTTGTTTTCGTCTCCAAGTAGTATTGCTTTTATGCTGCTGTCAGTGTCTATTTTGCTCATTGCGGTTAGAAAGCGTCGGTAGTTGAAACTCCTAATTTTAAGAAAATCTGAATTCTCCGAACTCTTAACTGAACTTTTGGAAAAGCTGGGTATGCACCTTTTACATTGAACTTTCAAAGGAAACATACTGATACTTGAGCAGTGATGCTTCAGACCCGATCAGTATGAAGCATCACGTTATTACAATAATCTATAAAGACAAACAGCCCTTATCGAGCAGGCAACGGCATCCAATCAGCCATAGCGACATCAGCATGCTTAAATTGAGGCATTTTCTCGCCAAGATCGTCCATATTTTTTATGTCCATCTCGTTTAGGAAATCCTGTGTGATTAATGTGGGTGGAACGATGACACTTGCACCAGGGTTTTCACCCGCCAGGAGTAATGCAAGCGCTCGAACGGATACTTCGCCAACAACAGAAGGATTGGTAGCGACGGTAGCTACCCAAGCTGATCCAGGCTCGCGCATAGCAGAGATGTCCGCAGTGGATACATCGGCCGAGTAGATATCAATGTCATCGGTCATGCCTGCTTCATCTACTGCTATCTTTACGCCTTTCGCAAATTCATCATACGGTGCGAAGACGACAGTGATTGTCGGATTCGCCTGAAAGACTGAACGCGCCTGATTCGCAACTGAGTTCGCTATAGGATTATCCAGCGTACCGAATTGGGAAGCTTCAACAATGCCGGGATTGGCCGCTTTGGTTTCTTGCCATGCAACATCACGACGATCTAGAGGTGCTATGCCAGGCACATACACATAACCGGCGGTAAAGCTGTTTCCGTTATCGGCAAGAGCTTGATCAAGTGCCATTTTGCCGAGTAGATAGTCGGACTGTTCAATTTGCGGTATCGCCTCGTTTTCGACGTTGACGTCAAAAGCCACAACCTTGATACCGGCCTCAACTGCGCGTTGTGCGGCTTCCTTCATGGATTCTGTGAGTCCGTGCTGGATGATGATGCCATCAACACCTAAAGCGATGGCCTGATCAACCATGTCTGCCTGCAAGGCGGCATCCTGACGACTGTCGAAGATTCGAAGGTCAAGCCCAATAGCGGCTGCCTGAGTCTCCACACCTGACAAGTAAGACTGAAAGAAGTCCCCGGTAGAGAGATAGCGTACCAGTGCAATTTTGACATCACCTGGATTATCAAGTGGTGCTGGCATTTCGGCCGCGCCGACAGCGCCTGATAGTCCAACGAACAGACCGGTGGTTAATGCTGAATATTTAAGTAATGTACGTCGTAACATAATTTATATCCTCATCAAGTTTTGGTTGGAGATTTTCCACCAGCGTTTTGCCGAGCGCTGAGATAGAAAGTAAAAACAAGAGCCGCAACAAGAATGGCTCCTTTGACAAAATCCTGTGTGTAGTAGGGCGCATTCATCATGGTGAGTCCTTGCAGGAGAATGCCGACAAAAAGTGCACCGATTGCCGTGCCAAACGCATTGGGTCGTGCTGCGCCCAGAACAGCAAATCCGATAAGTGCGGCAGCAACACTGTCTAGCAATAGGTTGTTTCCACTGGCGATATCACCTCGTCCCAGCCGAGCTGCTAGCAGTATTCCGCCGATTGACGCTGTAACGCCCGAGATCATGTATGCCACGATTTTGTAACGGTTCACATTGGCACCGACTAACGATGCAGCTCGTTCGTTCGAACCGATGGCGTACATCAGTCGACCATGTCGTGTAAAACCAAGGAATACCCAAATGCCCACGGCGATTAGTAAAAAGATGACGACCGGCACAGGTACCAGTTTTTCCAGGTAGAGATCGAAGCGGTGTCTCCCAAGCCACAGAAAGGCTGCTGAAAAAGTGCCTTCTGCGTTCGAGCCATCGGGTAATCGCATGCCTGCGGAAATGGAATTACCTTGTGTAGGTATCCGCTGGAGACCAATGAGCAAAAACATCATGCCCAGTGTTGCGAGCAGATCTGGAACTCGGAATTTAACGATGAGTAGGCCGTTGATTAGTCCAACCAGGGCGCCCATACCAACACATAACAGCACGGCAACAAAGGCTGAGTGTTCTAGTATCACCATGGAATAAGCGGATAACATCAATGCAGACGTAGCAACGGAACCAATGGATAGGTCGAAGCCATCTACCACCAGTGTGCAGGTAACGCCGAGCGCAAGAATACCGGTAATGGCTACGGATTGAAGTATAAAGGCCGCTGATCGTGGTGATGCGAAACCGGAGGCTGAGACGCTGAAATAGAAGACCAGCATGACAAGGAGTAACAAGAAGCCATATCGAATGGCGAAGTCGAGAAATCGATCGCTTTTCATAATGCTGCAGAGGTTGATGCGTTAGTCATCGCACCGGATACCTGTGCGATTAGTGTGTTGAGGTTAATATTGGTGTTGTCGTGCTCACCGACAATCTGGCTTTCGTGTAGCACAATGATCCGATCAGCTATCTCAAGAGCTTCATCTATTTCGGCAACAAAAACGATCGTTGCCCGGCCACCCGCGGATCCTCTGATGTGCTTACCAATATCCCGCCTCGCGCCAATGTCTACTCCTTGAAATGGCTCGTCGAGAAGCAACAGCCGGCACGGCTTAAGTAGCCAGCGACCTATCATGACTTTTTGTTGATTTCCGCCCGATAAGGTATTGATGCCATCTTTTGCAGATTGACACACCACGCCAATCTGTTCAATCATTTGATCGGCAGCGAGTCGCTGCTTGCCACCGCTCAACAATCCCAAACGAGTGAATGAGCGAAGAAAGGGCAGGGATAGATTGTCGGCGATGTTAAAGGTCGGAATTACAGCATTTGAGCTGCGGTCTTTGGGGGACATGTGTACTCCGGACTCGACCGCCTCGGTGGCGCTCTTAGGGCAGTACCGCTTGGCATCGAGATGCATGTGGCCTGCATACGCATCGCGTAAACCGAAAAGAATTTCAGCGAGCCTGCTTTTGCCACTGCCGAGTAGTCCGGCAATGGCGATGACCTCACCGTCATGTGCAATCAGATTAATGGGCGCGCTGTTCGCTTCCAGTTTGAGGTCGCAAATTTCAAGTACTGGCTTAGTTGTAGGGACAGGCGTTATGTCAACATCGGTCATAGCATGTCCGAGCATCGCTGTCACTGCGTTGTCATAGTCGAGAGGCTGCTGATCAAACACGCCAGAGATAGCTCCATCACGCATGCAAACAATGCGATCTGCGACTCGGCGAATGTCCGACATGCGATGGGAGATGTAGAGAATCGCTACTCCTTTTTCTCGTAAGCTGTCGAGTAAGGTGAAGAGTTTGGTAGCTTCGGTTGCCGATAGTGATGATGTGGGTTCATCGAGAATGAGCACTTTTGGTGAGCGTGCCATGGCACGTGCAATAGCGATCATTTGACGATCTGCAACGCCTAGATCGGCAACCTTGGTACGAACGTCTGTGGTGATGCCCATACTCAGCGCCACAATGGCTGCTTCCTTTCTCAGTTGTCGATCTCGCACCCAAAGGCTCGCATTTGGTCGGGTTAGATGGTCGAGCATCAGATTGGTGGCAACATCAAGATCTGGGATGACGCCATCATCAATGGACTGATGAACGGTGACAACACCCGCGCCAATTGCGCTAGCAGGGTCTATGGGGTTGTAGGTTTGCTCGTCCAATTCCATCGTGCCTGAGTCGCGGTGGTGGTATCCGCAAATTAGCTTTACAAGTGTGGACTTGCCAGCACCATTGGCGCCCATCAGAACAACAATTTCTCCGGCATAGAGATCAAGGTCAATACCGCGCAACACATTGTTAGTACCAAAGGATTTACTGATTCCTCTTAATTTACAGGAGTTCTTGCGCATGGCGATGGGGTTCTGATCCGGATAATACTAGAGTTACTATTCGCCTAAAATGTACATTTGTCAAATGAATTGGCTATTGACTAATTGTCTGGCAAGTTGGATAGTCAGCGTGGAATCGAGGGAGGCCTTATGTCGAATAGTGTTACTTATGAACCACTAACGCCGGAATCGCTGGCGGCCCGTTTGGGGCAGCTAGAAGCTGTCACCAGCAGGCTTGGCACTGACTACAAGCAATGGACTGTGCAAGAGGTCGGGGACGGTAATCTGAATCTGGTATTTATTGTCGCGGGCTCGAGCGGCAGTGTCATTGTAAAGCAGGCACTTCCCTACGTACGATTGGTAGGTGATAGTTGGCCACTGCCGCTTTACCGTGCCTTTTTCGAGAACTGCGCGTTAACGCGTCAGGCACAGCGCACGCTTGACTGTGTGCCCGAGATTTTCCATTTTGATGACTTACAGGCGTTGATTGTTATGGAGCACCTGAAGCCTCATGTGATTCTGCGCAACAAGTTGATCAAGGGTGAGCGAGTAGCAGGGCTGGGCAATTTTGTGGGTGTGTTTTGCGCTCAAACCGCTTTTCGTGGCTCTGAACTGTCCATGAAGAGTGCTGACAAAAAAGCTGATGTGGGCGTGTTTTCAGGCAATGTGGAAATTCCCGCTATTAGTGAATCGCTGGTGTTCACCGACCCGTACTTCGTTGCACAGAGGAATAGCCACAACAGTTTACTTGAGCCTGTAGTGACAGCCCTGCGCTCGAATGTTGAGCTTAAAAGCTGCGTGCAAAAGATGTTGATGAAATTCGCCTCGAATACCGAAACAATGTTGCATGGTGACTTACATTCCGGATCAATCATGTCAACTGACAGCGAATCTATGGTCATTGATCCAGAGTTTGCACAATATGGACCTATGGGTTTTGATCTGGGTATGGTGACGGCAAATTTTTTGATGGCTTATTTCAGCCAACCCGCTCATAGGGGAGATGATCTGGACGACTATCAGCAGTGGATTTTAAGCGTTATCAGTGAGAGTTTACAAACCTTTCGTACCGAATTTAAGCGCCTGTGGCACTCTGAACGAACAGGCATGTTGTACCCCACCTCACTCTTCGAAGATCAAGGCCATGATTCATCAAAGGCTTGTGATCAGTTGTTAGCGGATATTAATACGGATGCGATGGCCTTTTGTGGTATCGAAATGCATCGTCGCTGTTTATCTTTAGCGCACAATGCAGACTTTGAAGATATAGAAGATCCCACGATACGGGCGCCACTCGAAGCTCGCAACATAGAGATGGGGATTCAGTTAATTCTTGAAGCGGATACCGTCTGTGATGAATCGGTGTTAATCCGCATGGCAAAAAAATACAACCAGAGGAACATTCTGTGAAAATAGGCGACAAGCATTATCGCTCTCTATGGTGGGATGAAAGCCAACATGCATTACAGATCATTGATCAGCGTCGTCTACCCTACGAATTTCAGATTATAAGCGTTGAGACCTTTCAGGATTTTATTGACGCTATTTTTCAAATGCGCGTGCGTGGCGCCCCATTAATCGGGGCAACTGCTGCCTACGGTATGGCACACGCGATGGCCCAAGATCCATCCGACAACAACGTTCAGAATGCATGGGATGCGCTGTACGCCACACGTCCTACTGCGGTCAATCTTCGATGGGCACTTGATCGTTGTCAGCAGCTTATTCTCCAGATGCCAGTTCCAGAGCGCGCAAGAATATCACTGCAGTTAGCACATGAAATAGCTGACGAAGATGTTGGAATCAATAAAAGTATCGGTGAGCATGGCCTGAGATTAATTCGAGAGATTGCCGAACGTAAACCGTCTGGCGAACCGGTACAAGTGCTTACTCACTGCAACGCTGGCTGGTTAGCGACAGTAGACTGGGGTACAGCGACAAGTCCGATGTATCATGCTCATGATGCGAATATCCCGTTGCATGTGTGGGTTGATGAAACACGCCCACGTAATCAGGGTGCACTGACTGCTTGGGAGTTGGGCAACCATGGGGTTCCGCATACCTATATTACCGACAACGCAGGTGGCCATTTGATGCAGCACGGCCAAGTGGATTTGGTTATTACCGGTACCGACCGTACGACTCGTCGGGGAGATGTCTGCAACAAAATTGGTACTTACCTGAAAGCACTTGCAGCCTACGATAATAACGTTCCGTTTTACGTGGCTCTGCCATCGCCAACTATCGACTGGACCATTGATGATGGCGTGGCAGAAATTCCTATTGAAGAGCGTAATGAGAATGAAACCACCCACATTCAGGGTCTAGATAGCAATGGCAAGATTAATACGGTTCAGGTCACACCTAAGAACACTCGTGGTGGTAACCCAGCGTTCGACGTAACGCCCAATCGACTGGTAACAGGACTTATCACTGAGCGGGGTGTTTGTTCTGCATCAAAAGAAGGACTTGCTGAGCTGTTCCCCGAACATGCTCACACTGCGTAGCCACCGATGAGTCCGACGACTCTGACTAATGCAAAACCGGGTACAGATGTTGGCAGACGAATGTCGCGGCAGGATGATGCCATCGTAGAAGCAGCGTGGTGTTACTACCACGAGGGGCTGAATCAAAGCGAAATTGCAACGAAACTTGGCGTGAGTCGGGCGTCTGTTGTCAACTACTTAGCAGAATCACGGCGGCGGGATTATGTGCGCGTAACCTTGGACAGCAACGTGTTTTTGCACAACCAGTTGGCTGCTGAACTTCGTGATGCCTATCAACTAACGCAAGCTCTAGTAATACCAGCAGATGACACGTCAGAGCAACGTTCCTTCGAGCGGGTTGTAAGAGCAGCATCAGACTGGTTACCGCAGCTGCTAGAAAGTGGTGACATGTTGGGTGTTGCCTGGGGTGAGACGATATATCGATTGTCCGAGATTGCGCCCCGGCTGGCATTAGATGATCTCATCATTGTTCAACTGGTCGGGTCGCGCCCTTCGGCATTGGGCTTTGCAGCAGAGAGTTGTTCTGCAAGTCTGGCACAGCGCTTTGGCGCGCAGTGCATTAACCTACATGTGCCCTTATTGTTATCGAGTCCCGAACTCTGCAGACAGCTGATCGCTGAGCCTGTCGTTGCAGAGCAATTGAAACAGGTTGCTGACTGTACAAAAGTTATCTTTGCCGCGGGCACGTGTTTTGACGATAGTCATATTGCGCGCACTGGAATAATTAAACCCAAGGAGCTTGCGAAGTACCGTCGCAAGGGAGCTGTGGGTGTTATCTGTGGCAGGCTGATTGATACCAATGGCGATGCCATGTCGGTGTCGAGTGAAGACAGGATGATCGGCGTTACGCTCGAACAAATGCGTGAAAAAGATTTAGGCATGCTGGTGTGTGCCGAACCCGAGCGCGCGGCCGCTGCGCGGGCAGCAATTATCGGTGGCTACGTCACGCACTTTGCTTGTTGTTCGAATACGGCGCGTTTGTTATTGGAAGATCGTCCTTGATCTGACAAAAGAGTTCCTAAGTCTCTAACGATTGCCTATAGTGCTCAGCCTCCCAATTGAGTAACTCGTAAACATTCTGCGCGGTGAGATAGTGAATGTCGGCGGAGGGAATCAAGCGGGCGGTAACCTCTGTAATACACCTGGCCATTGCATGCTGCCCGGGCGTTGCGTCAGACTTCATCAGTACGCCCTGTTCTGGCACAAGGATGCTGAGGGGGTCATTTCCTGTTTGCCTTCTCACTCGTGAAATGACATCGTCTAGTGATTCCTGCTTTCCGGCAACAATACTACCGTCGCCGAGAAAAATGACATGATCGGGATATAGGCTGCCATTTTCAGCGATTTTAATGCTGTCAGGGTTCAGGGCGATCGCATGCGTGCGTTCATCAGGAGCGGGCAGGTAGTTTGATCCTCTGCAGTACTCACTGAGTTGATCATAATTGACGACGTCTGGATAACTATGCGCTTGGTGTAGTGCAGCACGTACTGATAACATCAGGGTCTCGGTTTCAGCGACCGTGTCAGCAGCCACAATCAATCCATGATTGCCCAGAATGACAACGTTGGTATTGGATGTCATATGTTGCTTGATGTAGCTAGATAGTTGTATTCCAGGCTTTGCGTAAGGCACCCACAACCAGTCATAGCCGTTGAGAAGCTGAGACAATTGCTGCTCAGCGTTGATTTGAACGGCCAAAGCTATGGTGTCTACGCAATGAGTATGTGCGACTACTTTTTGTGTAAATACTGCGTGCACGGTTGTTTCAATCGACGGTCGTAGCCCATCCGGGTTGTGGTCTTCAAGCACAAACGCGGTCGATTTTTGTGCACGAGGATCTTGCTCTCGTAGCGCCGTTAATAGTGGATTGAGCGTAACTGGTACAAATAAATTTGTGCTTTGTGCATTCATAAGCCAAGTGCCAGACGCTTTTATCCAAAGGGTGTGGTCGATTTTTATGGACGTATTGCCCCCAGCTCCCTGTACTTGCAATGGATCGCTGCCAATCTTTTTTGAAAATCGTTTAAGCGCTTTGAATTCACTGTTTACGTCAAGCTCAGGCACGTTAGGGATCCCTAATATTTATCAATGGGCTTGACTCATGGTCTCTCATCGTGAAATAATTTTCAACAGTTGATATTTATTCCAATGTAATTATTCCTTTCTGGGCAATCCTTACACTCTATGGCCTCATCTTCACGCCAGCCAGATTCCTCCGATACAGATATGGCTGTGCGCGCAGCCTGGATGCATTATGCGGGTGGTTACACGCAGGCAGAAGTTGCAGACAAGCTAGGCCTGTCGAAACTCAAAGCCCATCGACTCATTACCCGCGCCAACCGCGAAGGCATGGTCAAGGTCTACATTGATGGCGATGTATCTGAATGCCTGCAATTGGAAAGACGACTATCAGAGCAGTACGATCTCGATTACTGCGAGGTCGTTCCTGATTTCGATCTTGATCCACTCCCGTTAAAGGCTTTGGGCATAGCAGGTGGCCAATATTTACGACGTTTACTTGATGGCGTCACGGCTAGTTCTGTGGGTGTCGGGCACGGGCGAACCTTAGCAGCCTGCGTCGAGCACATCCCGCACACACGCAGTGCCAACGTGCAGTTTGTTTCATTACTTGGTGGTTTTTCTCAAAAGTTTGCGGCAAATCCTCACGATGTTATCCATCGGCTTGCTGAACGAACGGGTGCCCAAGCTTACGTAATGCCCGTGCCGTTTCTGGCGAACACCGTCAAGGATCGTGAAATTCTAATGAGCCAGCATGGGCTGAAGGAGGTCATGGGCATGGCTCGCGATACGACGTTGAAGGTCGTCGGTATTGGCGCAGTTAAAATGGATTCGTCGCTTGTAGCTACCGGGATGGTGGATGAGTCAGAAATTACATCCGTAGACGAAGCCGGCGGTGCTGGCGAACTCTTAGGGCACTTTTTTTCCGATACTGGCCAGTCAATTAGTACCAAATTGTCAGATCGCACAATGGGTTTGTCAGTCAAAGATCTGGGCAAATCGAAAATTGTTGCTATTGCAGGTGGTCTCACAAAATCACGTGCAATCAATGCCGTTCTAAAAAGCCGCTTGTTGAGTGGCTTAATTACAGATGAGCGTACTGCACAAGCGCTTATCGACCAATAGGAGATCCGTAACTATACGGAGTTTTGCATCTTAACCAATAGAGGGGATTAACCATGTACGAGAAGGAAAAAGGGCTAGCCAAAGACTTCCTGGATGGGAAGCTCAGCCGGCGAGAATTGATTAAACGCTTTTCCGCTTTAGGATTGACGGCATCATCTGCTGGCGTCATCTTGAATATGCAGGCGAGCAACGCACTGGCAGCGGATTTCGACTGGAAGCGACATTCCGGTAAGACGGTTAAATTGCTACTAAACAAGCATCCGTATACCGACGCAATGATTGCCAATCTAGACAATTTCAAAGCGCTAACAGGGATGAACATCGAGTACGACATTTTCCCAGAAGATGTTTACTTTGACAAAGTCACAGCTGCTTTGGCTTCCGGATCCTCCGAATACGATGCGTTCATGACGGGCGCCTACATGACATGGACCTACGGTCCGGCAGGATGGATTGAAGATCTAAACGAGTGGATTGAAGATCCTTCAAAAACCAATCCTAATTACAATTGGGACGACATGCTTGAAGGTGTACGCTCTTCTTGTGCATGGAACGGCAAGCCAGGTGGTGAGCTCGGCTCTTCTGATGCGAAACAATGGTGTATTCCCTGGGGTTATGAGCAGAACAATCTAGCGTATAACGCGGATATGTTCTCTGCTGCTGGTGTTGCAGTCCCAACTAATATGGATGAAATGGTGGAAGCCGCAGCAGCACTTACCAGCGATGGTGTCTATGGAATTGGTGTTCGTGGTTCACGTTCGTGGGCAACGATCCACCCAGGGTTTCTATCTGGTTACGCTAACTACGGCCAGAAAGATCTGAACAATGACGACGGAAAATTATCTGCAGCAATGAACACTGACGTGTCAAAGGAGTTTCATGGCAAGTGGGTGAAAATGATTCAGAATTCTGGCGCTAAAGATTGGGCAACACATACCTGGTACCAAGTAGGAACAGATTTGGGTGCGGGTAAATCTGCGATGATCTATGACGCAGACATACTGGGTTATTTCATGAACGGCGGTGACAACAAGATGGCTGGAAAGCTAGCTTATGCTCCTTTCGCTGCTAATCCTGAAGCAACAGCGCCAACCCCAAATATCTGGATATGGTCGCTAGCAATGGCTAAAGCGTCGAAAGATAAAGATGCGACCTGGCACTTCCTACAATGGGCGACAGGTCCAGAGCACGCGGTATTTGGGGCGACAAAAATGGATTTCGTTAATCCAGTGCGTAAGTCAGTCTGGGCTGATGAGATGTTCCGTGATCGTCTGAATAGTTCATACCCGGGTTATGTAGAGATGCATGATGTATCTGCACCGGGTGCGAAGATTCACTTCACGGCACAACCATTATTCTTCGATTTGACTACTGAGTGGGCTTCGACACTTCAGAAGATGGTTGCCAACGAAGTGCCTGTGGATGAAGGTCTTGATCAATTGGCTGAAAGCGTCGACGCCCAGCTCAAGGATGCAGGCCTAGGTTAGGTAAATAGCAAACCCAGAGGATAGGTGTGGCAGGTCAGTGCAAACTCTTTTATACGCTGACCTGCCACGCCTCTTTCTTTTGACACTCGTCTTCATTGAACTTGAAATAACTGGATAACGTTTTGTCGAATACAGCCAAACGCCCCCCCAAACGTAGACGTGGCTTAATTAGCCGCCGCGCGCTGCCATACGTTTTAAGCCTACCCGCTCTGTTGGTCTGCATCGGAATACTAGTTCCATTCTTTACAGCTGCGTTTTACTCGCTGCAGCGCTATCGCATGAGCCAGCCATGGGCTCGCGAGATGAACTGGGGCCAAAACTACCTTAATTTCTTATCGGATCCGGGTTTCTGGTCGACCTTAAACGTTTCTCTGACCTATGCTGTGCTAACAGTTGGCTTAGAGCTCATATTCGGGCTGTGTATTGCTTTGTTGTTGCAGAAACGGACCCGTGTAAACAATTTTGTATCAATAATGCTACTGATGCCGCTAATGACAGCACCAGCCCTCGCGGCCTTGATGTTTAAGCTGATGACTAATCCGGGTTTTGGGATTCTCAGCTACTACATGACACTGATTGGTGTAGAAGATTTTCGCTGGGGCGCATCGCCAAGTACTGCTTTATTTACCGTGGTACTGGTAGATATCTGGGTGTATACCCCGTTCATCATGATCTTGCTTTTGGCAGGATTACGCTCCTTGCCAAAACAACCCTTTGAAGCGGCAGCGCTCGATGGTGTGCCGCGTGTGCAGCAGTTTTTCAGAATAACGCTGCCCATGCTTACACCGTACATACTCACCGCTGTGCTGTTCAGGCTGTTGGAGAGCATTCAGCAATTCGACATTATTTATGCCATGACTCAAGGTGGCCCCGGGGATACCTTGATGGTGTTTCAGGTCGAGGCCTATCTGAATTTTTTCCAATCAACGAATGTCGGAAGATCCTCTACCTTGCTTATGATTCTGTGGGCGATAACCTTTTTCATATCAAATATATTCATAAAGAATTGGCTGCGATTACGTGAACGCGCGCGAGGGGAAAGCTAAACTATGGAACATTCTTCGATAATGGAGCGAGGGCTTCGTGCGATTGCCTTATGCCTGGTGGTTGTATTTTTTATGTTCCCGATTCTCTGGATCGTGTTGATGTCGTTTCAGACTAACGAGACCATATTGCGGGTACCTCCATCATTTGTATTCGAGCCTACGATTTCAAACTATAAAGCGATAATTACCGGCAAGCTGGAAACTTCAGCGGCCAGTTTGGAGATTAATTTTTTACGTAATCTGGGCAATTCGATTTTACTGTCTGTCGGTGCAGTAGCTGTGTCTTTGTTGCTTGGCGTACCAGCAGCGTATGCGTTCGCCCGGCACAAATTTAAAGGCTCTGAAGACATCGCGTTTACTCTCTTGTCGTTTAAATTCGCACCGCCGCTACTGGTGCTGCTTCCGCTGGCGTTGTACTTTCAGGATATTGGCCTCGCGGATACCTACATCGGATTAATCTGGGTTTACCAGTTGATTTGTTTGCCACTGATACTTTGGATAGTACGCGGCTACTTTGAAGATATTTCCCCCGATATTGAATATGCACACCGTATAGCTGGTAATTCGTGGTTCTCGACATTTCGTAAAATTGCGTTACCACTGGCAGGGCCGGGTATTGCTGCTGCAGGATTACTTGCATTTATTTTTGCCTGGAATAATTTCATTTTTGCGTTGGTGCTTGCTTCTGCGGATAAGCAGCCGGTTACGGTGGGTGCGCTTGCCTTTGTCACCGCCTCTGGTATTCAATACGGACAAATTGCGGCAGCTGTCGTCATGTCCATCGCACCTACATTGGCACTGGCGCTTTACGCGCAGCGCTATCTGGTTGAAGGTTTATCTCTTGGCGCGGTGAAAGGTTAAGTTGGAATGAGTCACCTAAACTTAAAGAACATCACCAAACGCTTTAAAAAGGACACGGTTGTTGACGATGTATCGTTAACTATCGAGGACGGTGAAACAGTGGTTCTGTTCGGGCCGTCCGGTGCTGGTAAAACCGTCTTGCTAAGAATTATCGCAGGTGTGGTGGATCCTGAAGAAGGCACTGTTTACATTGACCATGAAGATATGTCTGATGTAGAGGCGGAGTATCGGGGGGTGGGCATGGCCTTTCAGAACTTTGCCCTTTTCCCGCACATGAGTGCATTCGAAAATATCGCATGCCCGTTGAGGGCCAACCGACAATCAGCAGCAGATGTAGATGCAGGCGTAACACGAGTTGCACAGTTGTTGAAGATCGAGCATGTCTTGTCACATGCGCCGCGTGAACTTTCCAATGGGCAGAAGCAGCGTACGGCCTTGGCCAGGGCATTGGTAGGTGAGCCGCCTCTGCTGCTGCTTGATGATCCATTGCGCAATGTCGATGCAAAATTACGATTCGAAATGAGACTGGAATTGCCGCGATTGCTTCGGGGTCGTGGTGCCACGGTTATGTATGTCACGCAGGACTATAAAGAGGCCATGGCCCTCGGTGACAGAATTGCGGTGCTAAGAGAAGGACGAATAGAGCAAATTGGGACACCAGCAGATATCTATTTGCAGCCTGCGAATGTAGGTATTGCAGGCCTGTTTGGTGATCCGATGATTAATTTGTTTGATGTCCAGCCTTACAAAAATGAGCAAGGTGTTTTTATCGATATATCAGGAACCGAGCTGCCCATTATCGATGTCGGTGATGGCTCGGTTGGTCGTGTTTGTACTTTGGGGATACGGCCAGAGTATTTATCATTTGTACCTGCAGGAACAGTAGGTTCGATTCCCGTGACGGTTGAAGTAGAAACTCCACTCAACGAAAAAATTGTGACGCTTGCCACTACCAAAGGCGGACGTGAGATGCTGATCTCCCGACCTTCAGGCACACCCGGGCCCACTTCGGGGATTGCACACATTGTTTTTAAAAAAGACAGTTCTCTATTGTTTGATAAATCCACAGGACACCTACTGCATCTGCATGGGGCTGGTCATTCAGATTCGCTAGGAGCGTCCGAATGAGAGATGTAAAGCTGTCTATTCAAGACGTTGATAAAATTTATGGACATCACAGCAAAGCTGTGCACGCCGTAAAAAATCTAAGTATGGATGTACATGCGGGGGAAATCGTCGCTTTGCTGGGTTCCTCAGGTTGTGGAAAGACGTCAATTCTTAGAATGATCGCAGGTTTTGAAGACATTAGCCGCGGCAGTATTTCGCTGGCGGGCCGCGTACTGAATCGTTTGCCACCCGTGAAGCGCCAGGTTGCCATGGCGTTTGAAGGTTATTCACTTTACCCTCCGTTGAATATTCGCGACAACATGGCGTTTGCCCTGAAAGCGTCCAAATTGTCTGCTCCAGAGATCGCTAAAAAAGTAGGTGAGATTGCCGAGATGTTGGAAATAGGCGACATTCTAGAGCGCTTTCCAAGTTCAATATCAGGTGGACAACAGCAACGTGCGTCATTGGGGCGGGCACTGATACGAGATGCTGAGCTACATCTGCTTGATGAGCCTATGGGTCAGCTTGAGCCGCAACTTCGCACTCTGCTGCGCGGACGCATCAAACATTTCATCAAGTCCAAGGGATTAACGGCCATTCTTGTGACACATGATCAAGCCGAAGCAAACGCCTTGGCAGATCGAATAGCGGTCATGGAGGATGGAACACTGCAGCAATTTGATTCACACACAGCCATTAAGAATCAGCCCGCAAACCTATTTTCCGGTACTTTCGTTGGTGAACCACCAATGAATGTGTTCAATGCGAACATCGTGTGTCGCGATGGCACATTATCGTTCGAATTGGTCGGCAGCGATGTTTGTCTGAAGTACCCTCAAGTCCGGTTCTCCAGTGCAGTGTTAAATGCCCTGCAAGGTAGGCAGCAGGTTGTTCTAGGTATACGACCCTATGCGGTCAAACGTCAAGCTGAAGGCGTATCGGCCACGGTTGCAGTCAATCAATGGTTAGGAGATCAATCACATATCGCTGCTGATTTTGCCGGGCAATCAATCATACTGGTTGAGCACGATAGAGCACTGGATAAACCAGGCGACCGCTTGTCACTTCATATTGACCCTTCCAGTTTGCACTTGTTTGACCCTGTCAGTGGCATGGCAATTTCACACGGAGATTCACTGGCGTGAAAGATGTGATTATTGGAATCGATGCAGGTACATCAGTTATCAAATCGGTAGCATTTACGCTGGAAGGAAAGCAGCTAGCTCATTGCGCTATTGCTAATAGTTATGACACTGTCGCGGGCGGAGGCGTAGAGCAAGACCCGATACGCACTTGGAAAGATACGGTCAATACGCTTAAGGGTTTGCATGAACGTATCCCGAATTTATCCGAGCGCGTTGCAGCCATATCAGTAACCGGACAAGGAGATGGAACCTGGTTAATTGATTCCGATGGACTTCCTGTCGGTGGTGGTTGGCTGTGGTTGGATGCACGGGCAGGTGCATTGGTAGAAGAATTCCAACGGGGTCCACATCAGCGTGCACGTTTTGAATTAACCGGTACCGGTTTTGCAGCCTGTCAGCAAAGCGCTCACTTAATGTGGATGAAAATTCATGATCCGGTTGCATTACGAAAAAGCTCTGTTGCTTTTCATTGTAAAGATTGGTTGTACATGAACCTAACCGGTGAACGGGTTACCGATCCATCCGAAGGGTGCTTTACGTTCGGCGACTTTCGCACTCGCCAGTATTCGGAAGACCTTCTGGAGATGATGGATCTACGAGATTGCGGGCGACTTTTGCCGCCCATGCTAGACGGTGCACAAGAACATCACGCGTTGAGTGATGACGCTGCAAAGGCCACAGGATTAGTCCCTGGAACACCTGTCATATTGGGCTACGTCGATGTCATATGCACCGCCTTGGGTGCCGGTTTGTATGATAAAGATGAGAAGCCGGGTTGTACTATCATTGGCTCCACTGGAATTCATATGAATTTAGTCAGCGGCTGCGATAATGTCGTGTTGAATCCGGACTGCACCGGTTTCACTATGCTGATGCCGGTAGAGGGTTTCTACTCGCAAATGCAATCCAATATGGCCAGCACCCTAAATATCGACTGGTTGTTGGACATGGCTGTGGGTTTGTTCGCAGATCAAGGGTTGGTAAGGACTCGAAAAGAACTGCTAACGTTCATTGATACATGGTTGTCATCGTCCATTCCTGGCGAATTAATTTATCAACCCTATATTGCTGAAGCAGGCGAGCGTGGGCCCATTATCGATAGCACTGCTCGCGCCGGGTTCATCGGCTTGAATACGAGCCACGGGTTTGCTGATTTGGTGCGAAGCGTTGTCGAAGGGCTGGCGTTGGCCGCTCGGGATTGCTACACCGCCATGGGAACTGTCCCCGAAGAGATTCGTCTCACGGGCGGAGCTGCACGTAGTCAGGCGCTTCGCCAGGTATTCGGTAATGTGTTGGGCACCAGTCTCAGAACCTCTTCGCGTGAAGAGGCTGGTGCTGCCGGTGCTGCGATGATAGCGGCAGTATCAATTGGTCACTACGCTTCAATGGACGATTGCGTCGCCGAGTGGGTATCGCCATTGCTTGGAAGTCTCGAGGCACACAATCCTGATGAAACGGCAAGGTACGATGCGCTGTTTCCAGCGTATGTTGCCGCACGTCAAGCGTTGCAACCCGTTTGGCGGCAATTGGCCGATGCCAGGAGCGCAATATGACTAAGCTTGCGATAATAGGCGACCTGTTCATGCTGCCAGATATTCTGGAAAGGAAGGTGCGCGATGTAGTTGGAGATGCACTCGAAATTCACACCTTGCAACAGGCTTGGCCCGATGAGCCAATGGAGCACGGCTACGCCATTGCTGGAATGGATGGTTTGAAGGAATATATGGGTACCGCCGATGACATCGTGCATTTTATTGACGATGCCGAATTATTCATAACTCATCTAGCGCCGATGTCGGCGAGCATGTTTGATCGACTACCCAACTTGAAATTCATTGCAGTCACACGCGGTGGGCCGGTCAATATCGATATGCAAGCAGCTCGAAAGCACAATGTTACGGTGGTCAATACACCAGGCAGAAATGCCTCTGCAGTTGCAGAATTCACGCTTGGAGCAATTCTTACAGAAACTCGACTGATCCGATCCGGGCATGAGTCAATGCGTGAGGGCGACTGGCGCGGCGATCTTTATAGAACCGACCGCACAGGTCGTGAACTAAACGAAATGGTTGTCGGGGTAATTGGCTATGGCCATATCGGTAAACGTGTGGTCAAATTGCTTCGCGCTTTTGGGACTAAAGTGCTGGTCAGCGATCCTTATGTACAGTTGTCAGTAGACGATATGAAAGCAGGCGTAGAGATGGTGAGTTTAGATTCTTTGCTGCAACAAAGTGATGTGGTTACCCTGCATGCTCGAGTCACCCCGGAAACAGAGCAAATGATGAATGCGGATGCATTTGCCAAGATGAAAGATGACAGCGTATTTGTTAACACTGCGCGTGGGCCATTGGTTAATTATGCCGATATTGAACACGCACTGAGAAACGATTTAATTGGCAGCGCTATGCTTGACACCTTTGATATTGAGCCGGTTTCTGACGACTCAACATTAAAGTCTGTGCCCAATCTCACAATGACTCCGCATATCGCAGGTGCATCAGTAAGAACCGTCACTTATGCGGCTGAAGAGGCGGCAAAAGAGGTCGGCAGATTCCTCGCAAACGAACCACCACGCAATCCCTGTTAAGTGATGATGTCTGTTAATAATACTTTCAGGAGATTCTGGTAGTTAGATGATGCCTAACCAAGGACCAGACGACATTTGTATTATCGGCGGTGGTGTGAATGGTGCCGGTATAGCAAGAGATGCTGCAGGTAGAGGCCTGAAGATCACTTTGTTGGAACAAAATGATCTGTCTGAAGGTACAAGTTCGCGTTCGGGTAAGCTAGTTCATGGTGGCTTGCGATACCTTGAAAATTACGAGTTTCGACTGGTTAGAGAAGCATTGAGGGAAAGGGAAGTCTTGTTAGCGGCTGCGCCACATATTATTTGGCCTATGCGTTTTGTATTGCCACATAGCCCTGATGATCGTCCAGCGTGGTTGCTTCGAATAGGTTTGTATTTGTATGACCATCTGGGTGGTCGTCGGCGACTGCCGGGTACACGCACTTTAAATTTAACATCATGCTCTGAAGGCGATGTAATTAAACCTGAGTTCCGTCGCGGATTTGAGTTTTCGGACTGCTGGGTTGACGATTCCCGACTGACCATTCTGAACGCATTGAGTGCCCATGAACAAGGCGCCCGTGTAATGACACGCACACGATTTACC